>NZ_HF999086.1:604-21238 GCF_000433815.1 Blautia sp. CAG:257 | reverse complement strand
TTCTCATTTTGACTTGTACTATTTATATTCTAGCACCATATATTGTAAATGGTGAATAACCCGTCAACTTTCTGCTACCTCCAAAAACACTACAGGAGGTATTGATCATGAACGCCAAGTTAGCTACCCGACAAATTTGATCGCACGAATGGGCTGCAATTATAAAAGATTGTAAAGCCAGTGGGCAAAAAGTTGATATCTATTGTGAACAGCACGGGCTATCCAGAGATGCTTACTAGTATTGGCTGCGTAAAGTAAAAGAAGCAGCTTTAAAACAGGCTGGTTTTGTAGAACTTCCAGTGCTGAGACCAGAACAGCCGCCATCAAAAACAGTGGAAAAAGGATCTTCTGCATTTGAGATTCAAATGATTATTAAAAGTAAGCGCTTAAGCTTACATAATGGATATCCGGAAAGTCTGAGTATAAATGCACATTTAATCAGAAAAAATATTGGAGAAAGAGAATCCGAGATGAAAATATATTTTTTACTGAAGAGAAGAAATTCCGGATATAATATTAAGGATAACGCAGAACTATATTGACTGTATGTATATGGTGTGAGAATTGATTTATAAAAAACCGGAAGTACATAATAGAAAATGCTTGTGATTGGACTATTGACAAGGGATGCAGATGCGCAATATAATAGAAGTAACGAAAATGAACAATTGTTGTAAAAAGTTGTGACAAAGGAGGGAAAAGAATGCTGTACGAATACTTAGAAGAGAATTATAAACCGAATGAACCGATATTTGTTTCTGATGTCCAGCTTCCAGTATCAGCTGTTAATCTCCGAAAAATGTTTAAAGAGTTGTGTGATTCCGGTAAAATTAATCGTTTTGATAAGGGTGTTTATTATATTCCCAAGCAGAGTCGGTTAAAGGGCGGTGTACCATTAGGGGCAGATGTGGTTGCAAGAGCAAAATATATTTATAGAAATGGTAGAGTGGAAGGTTATTATTCCGGTTATACATTTGCAAATCAATTGGGGATTACGACACAAGTTCCATATGTGGTTGAGATTGTATCTAACAATGCCAGTTCCCGTTTTAGGGAAATTGACATGAAAGGAAGAAAAATTGTATTGCGAAAGTCACGAATTATTATTACAGAAAAAAACTATCGTACTTTACAGCTGTTAGATTTGTTGAGCAATATCACGCAATACGCAGATGAGGATATGGAGGATTCGTATTCGAGAGTAAAAACTTATATTCAAAACGAGGGAATCAGCCGGGAAGAAGTAGATCAATATATTAAAAAGTATCCGGAACGTATTTATAAAAATATGTACGAAATGAGGGTTTTTGATGTTTTTGCATGAGGATAAGGAATTATTTAAAGATGTTATTGAAGCAACGGCAGAATCACAAAGTCAGACGATAGCAATTGTAGAAAAAGATTATTATGTAACTATGATTTTAAAACTGCTGTCAGAGGAAGTACCGGACTGCGTTTTTAAGGGCGGGACATCACTTTCTAAGTGTCATCATGCGATTGACCGTTTTTCAGAAGACATAGATATTGCATTTTCAGAAGATCTGACGCAAGGACAACGAAAAAATCTTAAAGATAAAACGATAGCAGGAATAAGCCGACGATTGGGGCTGCCAATATCTGACTGGGAAAATGCAAGAAGCAGGAGAGATTATAATTGCTATACATTTGATTATAAGCCGATTGGCGGATATATTCAGGAGAGCTTGCTTCCTGGAGTTAAAATGGAGGTGTCTCTTGGATCTGTATCATTTCCAACTATAAAGCTTCCGGTGGACAGCTATGTTTATCAATATCTGCAGCAGGAGAATGAGGATATTATTCGGGAATATCAGCTTCAGCCTTTTGAAATGACGTTACAAAGTTTGGAAAGAACATTTGCGGATAAAGTCTTTGCAATCTGTGATTATTATATATCTGGGAAGATACAGAGAAATTCCAGACATATTTATGATTTATATATGTTATTGCCTCGAATAGATTTGACAGAGGAATATAAAGAGCTGGTATCAGAAATTCGCTTACACCGGGCAAAACTTTCAATTTGTCCGTCTGCTCAGGAAGGAGTAGTGATTTCTGAAATTCTTGAGAAAATAATTAAAGATGAAGTTTACCGTTCTGACTATGAAGCAATCACTACCTATTTTCAGCATCATCCGGTTGGATATAAAGAAGCAATTTCTGCAATAAGGACAATCATTGCTTCTGATGTGTTCTGATTTATAAATAAGATTACTTTTTCAGCCATAAAGCGTGTGGTAGCATTGTTTGGAAAAGGAGTCTTTGTTATGGATCAGGATTATATCATCCGCCTGACCGCAAAACGGAAGCTCCTGTACCGAAAAGGTAGCGCTGTAATTTATATAAAAGTCATAAGGGGTGAAAGTCCCTAATAGTGGGAAGGATACAGCTAATGACAAAGGTGTCCATCGTGAGGTGGAATCAGAAGGAAGTCGGATGGCAAATTTCTGGTCTGACGAACAGAAATCACATGAGGCTATAGTTAAGGATAAGGTTGCGAAACAAACTAAAGTCCAATAACTACTCGGAATTAACTGTAGTAGATGTGGCAGATAGATGGAGAGAAAGTGATATGTGGTACCAAGGGAGGCCTCGTCAGCGGATAAAAACAGAGTATGAAATCCGTCAGTAATAACGAGCAGATATGAAAGGGCTTCTCAAAACAACGGATGAATGGGCAAGGCGTAGGATTCGGGCTGTCTATTGAAAACAATGGAAGAAAATAAAGACAAAGTATCGAATGCTGAAAGCATTAGGAATGGAACATTGGAAAGCAAAAGAACTTGCCTGTAGCAGAAAAGGTTATTGGAGAATGACGAAAGTTTTGAATCAAATCTTTTGTAATCAAATAATAGCCAAGTTAGGATGTCCATCCATGCTTGACTATTATTTACCTCCTCGATTGTATTTATTTGACTACAACCAGCTCATATTCATCTGTGCCAAGGCCGATCTTTTTGGCATGTTCAATGCAGGTTCTCCAGTCTGTGGTGGGAAACATGGCTCCGAAGTGGTCGTGACCTTCGTGGTCTGCTTCAGAAAGGCAGGTATTGGAGATCACCGGCTGGGCATTTACTGCATCTGCGCATGCAATGTCAAGAGCCACCGGGTCAAAGGAGGCAAAGAATCCCACATCCGGAACAATGGCTGCGTCGTTTTCGGCGTGGCAGTCACAGTAAGGAGATACGTCGATCACCAGGTTAATGTAAAAAGCAGGGCGTCCGTCAACAACAGCCTTTGTGTATTCTGCGATTTTGCAGTTCAGGATATCATTGGATTCGTCAGAGGCTGCAACGATGGCATCTTTTGGACAGACACCGATACATCTTCCGCAGCCTACGCATTTGTTGTGGTCGATGGAAGCTTTTTTGTCTTTAAACTGAGGCGCATCATGAGCGCAGATCTTTTCGCAGCGGTGGCAGCCGATGCACAGCTCTTCCTCTACATGAGGCTTTCCGGCGCTGTGCATTTCCATTTTTCCGGCCCGGGAGCCGCAGCCCATTCCGATATTTTTCAGGGTTCCGCCAAAGCCGGTAGCCTCGTGACCTTTAAAGTGGGCCAGAGAGATAAACACATCCGCATCCATGATCGCACGTCCGATTTTTGCCTCTTTTACATATTCTCCGCCTTCTACAGGGACATATACTTCGTCCGTGCCTTTCAGACCGTCTCCGATAATGATATGGCAGCCGGTGGAAAGTGGAGAAAAGCCGTTTACATAAGCACTTTCTATATGATCCAGAGCATTTTTGCGTCCGCCTACATAAAGGGTGTTGCAGTCTGTAAGAAACGGCTTTCCGCCAAGCTCTTTTACAGTATCCGCAACTACTTTTGCATAATTGGGACGGAGAAATGCCAGATTGCCGGGCTCTCCGAAGTGCATTTTAATGGCAGTATATTTTCCGTCAAAATCAATGTTTTCGATACCGGCCTTTTTGATCAGGCGTTTCAGTTTGTCCAGAAGTCCGTTGTCAAATCCGGTTCTCATGCTGGTATAGTATACTTTTGATTTTTCCATAAAGAATCCTCCTTAAATAAATCTTTCTAATGTAAAGAATACTCTATACAAATAAAAATGGCAAGAACATATTTTTGCAGAACACCATTACCGGAGGCGCTTTGAAATGACGGAAACTATAAGAGAAAATCCGTCATACTGACTGAGACAGGAGGATTTTTCTGGTATTTTTACGCTTGCGTCAGAAAGGGAGCTGGGGTATATTTATAAAAAAGAAATGCAGAAAAATAAATACAGTGAAAGTATTGGAGGGATACATAAATGCTGGAAGAGTATAACAAGGCGTATAAGCTTGGAAAAAAAGATTATCAGGCCAGAATGATGAAGGGAGAAAAGCCTACGTTAGAGGTGCTGGACGATATTCTGCCTGCCCGGGGATCCTGTTCAGAAGTTTCTCTGGGACTGGTTCAGATTCCCATGGAGCAGATTGTGGGAACAAAAACAGAATCCAGAAGCAATGCCTTTGCAGGGAATTTTATGCCCATTCTGCGTGAAAATACAGAATTTGCCTATAAGTGGGCGGCTCTTGGAGAAAGTCATGTAAACGAAGGGATTCGTGACCCGATCAAGGCCTATGAATACATGAATAAATTTTATGTGGAGGAAGGAAATAAAAGGGTCAGTGTTCTGAAGTACTATGACGCTGTTTCTGTTCCGGGTGTTGTTACCCGTATCCTTCCGCCGAAAACAGAAGAAAAGGAAAATAAGATTTATTATGAGTTTGTGGACTTTTACGAGCTTTCCAAAGTAAACTACATATGGTTTACAAAGGAGGGAAGCTTTGCCAGACTGCAGAGTCTGATTGGAAAAGGGCCGAAAGAGGTCTGGGATGATGACGATAAACTGAATTTCAGCTCTGTTTATTCCAGATTTGCGCTGGAATTCCAGGCAGCAGGAGGGAAAAAACTTTCGATTACAGCGGGAGATGCCTTTCTTGCTTTTATTACTGTTTATGGTTATCAGGCAGTATGCCAGAAAACAGTTGCAGAACTGAAAAAGCTTGTTAATAAAAGCTGGGAGGAATTTAAGCTTCTGGAGCATGACAACGAGATCGATCTGAAGATGGATCCCAACAGGGAAAAGAAGCCTTTGCTCAGCAGACTTCTCACAGGCTCCACCAAGCTGAAGATTGCCTTTATCTATGCGAAAACTCCCGGTTCCTCCGCATGGACCTATGCTCATGAACTGGGACGTCTTCATCTGGAACAGACATTTCCGGATGAAGTTACTACCATGTGCTATGAAAACATCGTTCCGGAGCTTGCGGAAAAAGCTATTGCAGACGCCATTGCAAAGGGCTGCAATATGATCTTTACCACAACTCCCGCCTTTGTCCAGGCAAGTGTCCAGGCAGCGATTGCAAATCCTGATATCAGGATACTGAACTGTTCTCTGAATACATCACACCGGTATATCCGGACTTATTATGCGAGAATGCACGAGGCAAAATTCCTGATGGGCGCAATTGCAGGGGCAATGTCCGAAAACGGCAGACTTGCCTACATCGCGGACTATCCTATTTTTGGAACTATTGCAAATATCAATGCCTTTGCGCTGGGTGCTGCCATGGTGAATCCAAGAGCAAAGGTATATCTGGAGTGGTCAACCTTAAAGGATGATGATCTTGGTCAGGTCATGGAGAGAATCCGGGAAAAGGAGGTTTCCGTGGTATCAGGACGTGATATGGTGATTCCGGAAGATGCGTCCAGATACTTCGGGCTGTACCGTATGGAAAACGGAATGCCGCATAACCTTGCCATGCCTTTGTGGCACTGGGGCAAATTTTATGAGGAGCTGATCCGCACTGTTATGAACGGAACCTGGAAATATGACGACAGCAGCTCAGAAAAGAAAGCCATTAACTACTGGTGGGGAATGTCCTCCAACGTTGTAGATGTGATCTGTTCTCATACACTTCCGACAGGAACCCAGCACCTTGTGGAGCTTCTGAAAGAGACTATCAGCCGCGGAGAATTTAATCCGTTTTCCGGTGTGCTTTATTCACAGAATGGTGTGATTCGGGATGATCCTCAGGGAAGTCTGTCTCCGGAAGAGATCATTACCATGGACTGGCTGGCAGATAATGTAATTGGTTCCATTCCGAAAAGCTGGCAGCTTACGGAGCAGGCAAAGCCTGTCACATTGCAGCAGGGCGTGGAGAAGGGACAGTAATATGAAAATACTTGCGATCGCAGATGAAGAATCAAAGTACCTGTGGGATTTTTTTGAGAAAAGTAAACTGGAGGGGATTGATCTTATTATTTCATGCGGGGATCTGGACCCACGATATCTGTCATTTCTTGCAACCTTTACTTCCGCGCCTGTCCTTTATGTTCATGGGAATCATGACGATAAATATGAAAGGATTCCGCCGGACGGGTGTATCTGCATTGATGATACCATTTATGTGCATGAGGGGGTCAGGATCTTGGGGCTGGGCGGCTCCATGCGGTATAAACCCGGGATTTATCAGTTTACGGAAAGAGAGATGCGACGAAGAATCTTTAAGCTGTTTCCAAAGCTTTTGTGGAGGAGAGGGTTTGACATTCTGGTTACTCATGCTCCGGCATATCAGCTGAACGATGGAAGAGATCTGCCGCATCAGGGATTTAAGGCGTTTTTGAAGCTGATGGAAAAGTACCGTCCTAAATATTTCCTTCACGGGCATGTGCATATGTCGTATGGAAGGAAACATAAGCGCTACGATAAGTACCAGGACACTCATGTGATCAATGCCTATGAGAGATTTGTATTTGACTTTGACGCAGAACATCCCGGAGACTGGGTGTAGGGAATAAAAGCTTGTAAAGAAAAAATTTTTGACATGAATATTTTAAAAATGCTGTGTTTATGCGGCGTCTGGGAATTAAAAATAGGATTTTGTGACAGATTTCGATAGGGACAAAGAAAAGGGTTTTGGGAGCAGAAATTTGTGTGATTGCTGAGAAAATAATTCCTTCTGTCAAAATCGAAGATAACTGGGAAGATAACTGGAAATAATTGATTGCCTGATAAAGGGAAAGTATGCTATACTGGCATTACGGAAAGTCAGAGCACATAAAAGGCGGCCTGCCCTCCATTTCGGAGGGGCTAACCCTCCAGACCAAAGAGGAAAGGAGGGCGATGCCAATGTATGTTACATATTCGGATTTAATCCAGATAGGTATCTTGTTGGTTGCCCTTGCCAGTCTCATTTATGAGATCTTCAAGGGAAGAAAATAGCCGCCCACTACCGCAAATAGTGAACGGCTGACCTTGTAAAAAGGTAAGTTGCTGATTGTTTAAGGGTAGGCCGTGTGTTTCTGGCTTTCCCTTTTTCTATTATCAATATAGCACATCTGGCAGTAGGATACAAGCAGAAAACGAAGAAAACGCCCTGACAAAATAAAGACGGTTCTTCATTCCTTTAGATTTGTGCCAATCTTCCGGAAAATTGCAGATACAAATGCTGGCGTAAAGCCTCTATATTTATTTACTTTTGGTATCAGACATTTTTACATCTTTGACCAGATATAGAAAAGCGGATTATGGATTTATAATGGGACATGCATCTACATCAATTACGTTGGACACCTATACACATCTTACAGAGGATAAGCAAAAAGAGCAGGAGAACGTTGCGAGGACTGTGAAAATATCCTAGTAGTCTGTGACAATTTCTGTGACAAATTAAAAATTTAAGATGAAATAAGACGGTGTAAGACGAAAATAAGAAAATCTGGAAACATTTGATTTATAATAGTATAAACAAAGACGAAACAACACAAACGTCAGTTTGTAAAGAAAAAATACTTGACACCGGCAGCCATATAGGGTATGATACACAAGGTGATTATCAGATGGAGAAGTTTGTAGAGCAGACATTATTATATGATTTTTACGGGGAGCTTCTTACAGAGCGCCAGCAGCAGGTATATGAAAGCGTGGTACTGGAAGATTTTTCCCTCAGTGAAGTAGCGGAGGAGCTTGGGATCAGCCGTCAGGGCGTTCATGACATGATCCGGCGCTGCAATCATACTCTGGAAGAATATGAAAAGAAACTGCATCTGGTAGAAAAATTTCTCTGTATTAAGAAGCAGGTTCAGAGAATCAGCCAGATTGCAGAGAAGTATCAGGACCGGGAGATTACAGAAATTTCCAAAGAGATATTAGAGGAGTTATAAAGCATGGCGTTTGAGAGCTTGACAGAAAAATTACAAAATGTATTTAAAAAGCTTAGAGGAAAAGGACGTCTTACAGAGGAAGATGTTAAGATTGCTCTGAAAGAGGTCAAAATGGCTCTTCTGGAGGCTGATGTAAACTTTCGGGTTGTAAAGCAGTTCACCAAAGCTGTTCAGGAGCGCGCGGTGGGACAGGACGTGATGAACGGACTGAATCCAGGACAGATGGTTATCAAGATCGTAAATGAAGAGCTTGTGAATCTGATGGGAAGTGAGACAACAGAGCTGCCGATCAAACCGGGTAATGACATTACGGTTCTTATGATGGCAGGTCTTCAGGGTGCAGGTAAGACAACAACAGTTGCCAAGCTTGCTGGCAAGCTGAAATCAAAGGGCAAGCGTCCGCTTCTGGTTGCCTGTGATGTTTACAGACCGGCTGCGATTACTCAGCTTCAGGTCAATGGTGAAAAACAGGGCGTGGAAGTATTTTCCATGGGAGATAAACAGAACCCTGTAAATATTGCAAAGGCAGCAGTGGAGCATGCAAAAGCAAATCAGCAGAATGTTGTGCTTCTGGATACTGCAGGACGTCTTCATGTAGATGAGGATATGATGCAGGAGCTTGCTGATATTAAGGCGAATGTACAGGTGGATGCCACTCTTCTGATCGTGGATGCAATGACCGGTCAGGATGCTGTAAATGTGGCAAAGACCTTTACAGATAAAGTAGGAATTGACGGAGTGATCCTTACCAAGATGGACGGTGACACCAGAGGCGGTGCGGCGCTTTCCATTAAGGCAGTAACAGGAAAGCCGATCCTCTATGTGGGTATGGGCGAAAAGCTTTCTGATCTGGAACAGTTTTATCCGGAGAGAATGGCTTCCAGAATCCTTGGAATGGGCGATGTTATGAGCCTCATCGAAAAGGCCGAGGCTGCCATTGATCAGGAACAGGCTGCTGAGATGCAGAAAAAGCTCAAAAAAATGGATTTTGACTTTAACGACTATCTCACCAGTATGGAACAGATGAAAAAAATGGGAGGAATCGGCAGTATCCTGAATATGCTTCCGGGAGTTGGCAGCAAGATGAAGGATATTGAAGGTATGGTAGATGAAAGCGCGCTGGAGCGTACCAAGTCGATCATTCTTTCCATGACCCCTCAGGAGCGGACAAATCCGGCAATCCTGAATGTATCCCGCAAAAACCGTATTGCCAGAGGCGCAGGGGTGGATATAGCGGAGGTCAACCGTCTTGTAAAGCAGTTTGAGCAGAGCAAGAAAATGATGAAACAGATGCCCGGAATGATGGGCGGTAAAATGGGTAAAAGAGGCGGCTTTAAGCTTCCCTTTTAATATAAATTAACAAAAAAAGAAAAGAGATAAATGGAGGAAAACAAAAATGGCAGTAAAAATCAGATTAAGAAGAATGGGACAGAAGAAGGCACCTTTTTATAGAATCGTAGTTGCAGATTCCCGTTGCAAACGTGATGGAAAATGCATCGCAGAGATCGGTACTTATGATCCGAACCTTGAGCCAAGCGCATACAAAGTAGATGAGGAAGCTGCTAAGAAATGGCTTGCAGCAGGTGCTCAGCCTACAGAAGTTGTTGCTAAGATCCTGAAAGCAGCCGGAATTGAGAAATAAGAAATACCGGAGAGGGTATTTTTTCCTATTACTGTAGAAGTCCTGCAGAATGCAGTGCAGGGAGGTATGTAATGAAAAAACTGGTAGAAGTAATTGCAAAATCTCTTGTAGATCATCCGGACGAGGTGGTTGTCACCGAAAACGAAAAGGAAGATGCAGTTATTATTGAACTGAAGGTGGGACCGGCTGACATGGGCAAGGTCATCGGAAGACAGGGACGTATTGCCAAAGCGATCCGTACCGTAGTGAAGGCCGCTTCTTCAAAGAGCAGCAAAAAAGTGATTGTGGATATCCTGCAGTAAACAGGGCTTTCGCAATATCATAAGTAAGAAACAGGAGCTGTGGAAACATAGCTCCTTCTTTAACTACAGGGAGTTTTATTTATGGAAGATTTACTGAAGGTTGGTGTGATCACCACTACTCACGGCGTCAGGGGCGAGGCAAAGGTATACCCCACAACAGATGAGCCGGAACGTTTTCTGGAGCTTGATTATGTGCTTCTGGATACCGGAAGAGAGCTTCGAAAGCTTGAGATTAAAAATGTAAAGTTTTTTAAAAATCTTGTAATTCTGAAATTTAAGGGTGTCGATAACATTAACGACATTGAAAAATATAAAGGCCGTGATCTCTGGATCCCACGGGAAGAGGGACAGGAGCTGGAAGAGGATGAATATTATATTGCGGATCTTCTGGGAATGTCAGTTGTCCTGGAGGACGGACAGGAATTCGGCACATTAAAAGATGTAATGGAAACAGGCGCCAATGATGTTTATATTATTGACTCTGCGGAACATGGCGAGGTTCTTCTGCCGGCTATTAAGGAATGTATTCTGGATGTGGATCTGGAGAAGAATGTTATGACCATACATTTGATGAAAGGGCTGATATAATGAATTTTCATGTGCTGACGCTTTTTCCGGACATGATCCGGGACGGGATGAATACCAGTATTATCGGCCGGGCCATGGCAGGCGGCTTTCTGGATATCGAAGCAGTTAATATCCGGGACTATGCATTTAATAAGCATCAGAAGGTTGACGATTATCCCTATGGAGGCGGCGCCGGAATGCTGATGCAGGCAGAGCCTGTGTATCTTGCCTATGAATCCGTTGAAAAAAAGATCGGGTATCAGCCCAGGGTTATTTATCTGACTCCTCAGGGAAAGGTTTTTAACCAGGAAATGGCCAGGGACTTTGCAAAAGAAAAGGATCTTGTTTTTCTCTGCGGTCATTACGAGGGAATTGACGAGAGGGTTCTTGAGGAGATCGTCACGGATTATGTTTCTATCGGAGATTATGTGCTTACCGGAGGCGAGCTTCCGGCCATGGTGATGATGGATTCTATTTCCCGTATGGTTCCGGGGGTTCTTACCAATCAGGAATCCGGTGAAACGGAATCCTTTTCCGGCAGTCTCCTGGAATATCCTCAGTACAGCAGACCGGAAACCTGGCATGACAAAAAAGTGCCTCCTGTTCTTCTTTCCGGACATCATGCCAATGTAGAGGCGTGGAGGAGAGAACAGTCCATTTACCGTACGGCTAAATGGCGGCCGGATCTTCTGAAAAAGGCAGATCTTTCAAACAGGGAATGGAATCAGATCCGCCAGTGGAGAAAGCAATGGAAGGAAGAAAGCCAGAAGGCAGAAGATAAGGAGTAGTATTATGAAAACATCAGATTTTTATTATGATCTTCCACAGGAGCTGATCGCTCAGGATCCCCTGGAGGACAGAAGCTCTTCCAGACTTCTTCATCTTTCCATGAAGGACGGAAGTGTGGAACACCGTCATTTCACGGATATTCTGGATTATCTGAAAGAGGGAGACTGTCTGGTTGTCAATGATACCCGGGTTATTCCTGCCCGTCTTTATGGTCACAAGGAAGAGACAGGAGCTCTTATTGAGATTCTTCTTCTGAAACGGAAAGAAAATGATATCTGGGAATGTCTGGTAAAGCCGGGCAAAAAAGCCCGCCCGGGCGCGAAGATCGTTTTTGGAGACGGGATCCTGAAAGGCGAGATCATTGATGTAGTGGAGGAAGGAAACCGCCTGATCCAGTTCCAGTATGAAGGCATTTTTGAGGAGATTCTGGATCAGCTGGGAGAAATGCCCCTGCCTCCGTACATTACCCACAAATTAGAGGACAAAAACCGTTATCAGACAGTTTATGCAAAAAATGACGGTTCTGCGGCAGCTCCTACAGCCGGGCTCCATTTTACTCAGGAGCTTCTTCAGAAGGTACAGGAAAAGGGTGTAAAAATTGCTCATGTGACCCTTCATGTGGGGCTTGGAACCTTCCGTCCGGTAAAAGTAGACGATGTGGAAAATCATCACATGCACTCGGAATTTTATGTGGTGGAAGAGGATCAGGCAAAGCTGATCAATGACACAAAGAAGCAGGGCGGCCGTGTGATCTCAGTAGGGACTACAAGCTGCCGTACTCTGGAATCTGCCACAGGTGAAGATGGTGTTCTCCGTGCAGGAAGCGGATGGACGGAAATCTTTATTTATCCGGGTTATCAGTTTAAAATGATCGATGGTCTGATCACCAATTTCCACCTGCCGGAGTCCACACTGATGATGCTGGTTTCTGCTCTTGCAGGAAAAGACCGGATTATGGCTGCATATGAGGAGGCAGTAAAAGAGCGGTATCGTTTCTTCAGCTTTGGGGACGCCATGTTTATAGACCCGGAATAACGGGAAAAGCCGGAAAATCCTTTAAATTCAAGGCAAATACAGGAAACAGGGGACTTAAATTGGAATAAATGCATTATAAGTTATTCCGGAATAAAACAGCCTGGTAAAATTCCATCACCCAGGATGATTTTTTTAGAAAGTTCTTGAAAATAAAGTCGTTTTATGGTATAAATATACACGTATGGAAAACAGTCAGGAAAGTCTTCCATGCAAATATTTTACGCAGTCCAGGGAACTGCATTATTGATTGAGTTAGAAGCTCAAATTTTATAAGTTGGTTACTTTATAACCGGTATGCGTATCGCATGCATAACTTGTGAAACGGTCAATAAGAGTAGTAAAAGTAAAAATATTTGCTATATAGACTCTAATCCATTATCTGTTTTTTATAATTAAAATTTACATTATATAGAAGAAATTATAAGAATAAAGATAATAAACGCAAGCAGATGCAAAGTTATGCGCCTGCCTGCGTTTTTTTGTTCCATAGGAAAATACAGTACTTGTTTTAATAATGGATTTCCTATGAATTTCGGGAGGGAGGCTGAAACATGTCGCAGGAAAAGGCTCCAATTTACGAGGCACTGGAACGATTCCGGAGAATGAGGATCGTTCCCTTTGATGTTCCGGGACATAAACACGGAAGGGGAAATCCGGAACTGGTAAATTTACTTGGAAGTCAGTGCGTCAGTATAGACGTAAACTCTATGAAACCCCTTGATAATCTCTGCCATCCGGTTTCTGTGATCAAGGAGGCAGAACAGCTTGCAGCAGAAGCATTTGGCGCGGCAGGCGCATTTCTTATGGTTGGGGGAACGACATCCTCGGTTCAGACCATGATTCTTACCTGCTGTAAGAAGGGCGATAAGATCATTTTGCCCAGAAATGTACACAGAAGCGTGATCAACGCTCTTGTACTGTGCGGAGCCACACCGATCTATGTAAATCCGGATGTGGACAACCGGCTTGGTATTTCGCTGGGAATGAAGCTGGAACAGGTAGAGAAAGCCATTCAGGAAAATCCTGATGCAGTGGCTGTGTTTGTAAACAATCCCACTTATTATGGAATCTGTTCCAATCTCCGGGAGATCGTAAAGCTTGCCCATGACAGGAATATGAAGGTTCTGGTAGACGAGGCCCACGGCACACATTTTTATTTCGGAGAAGGCTTTCCGGTTAATGCCATGGACGCAGGAGCGGATATGGCCTCTGTCAGTATGCATAAATCAGGAGGAAGCCTTACCCAGAGTTCTTTCCTTCTGATCGGAAAAAATATGCATCCCGGTTATGTGCGTCAGATCATCAATCTTACCCAGACAACAAGCGCTTCTTACCTGCTTCTCTCAAGCCTTGATATTTCCAGAAGGAATCTTGCCCTTCGGGGAAAGGAATCCTTTCAGAGAGTGGCGGAGCTGGCTGAATATGCCAGAACAGAGATCAACCGGATCGGAGGATATTATGCCTTTGGGAACGAGCTGATCAACCAGGACAGCATTTACGATTTTGACCCCACCAAGCTGTCCGTGCATACACTGGAGATCGGACTGGCAGGAATCGAGGTCTATGATATTTTAAGAGACGATTACGATATCCAGATTGAGTTCGGAGATATTGGAAATATGCTGGCGTATCTGTCCATCGGGGACAGAAAGCAGGAGGTGGAGCGTCTTGTCAGCGCCCTTGCAGATATTAAGAGAAGATACCAGAAGGACAAGACAGGTATGCTTACTCAGGAATATCTTTCCCCTCAGGTTGTGATGACGCCTCAGGAATCTTTTTATTCAGAAAAGGAATCTCTCCCTGTGGAAAAGACAGAGGGAAGGATCTGCGGGGAATTTGTCATGTGCTATCCTCCGGGAATTCCCATTCTTGCTCCGGGAGAAAAGATCACAGGCCAGATCATAGAGTATATCCTTTATGCCAAGGAAAAGGGCTGCTCCATGACAGGACCTGAGGATGAAAAAATTGAGAATCTCAATGTAGTGAAGGGAGAGTAGCGCCATGGAAATGTGGTTTTCTGATGAACATACAGAGGATGTGAAGCTTTCTATCCGGGTGAGAGAACAGCTTTTCAGCGCTCAAAGTGAATTTCAGCAGATTGATGTGCTGGACTCGAAGGAGTTCGGCAAAATCCTTGTTGTGGACGGAGATCTGACTCTGACAGAAAAGGATGAATTTATTTATCATGAAATGATCACCCATGTTCCAATGGCAGTCCATCCTCTTGTAAAGGACGTTCTGGTAATCGGAGGAGGAGACGGCGGCGTTGTCCGGGAGCTTGTAAAGTATGAGGAGATCGAGCATATCGACATGGTGGAGATCGATCCTCTTCTTGTGGAGGTGTGCCGGAAGTACCTGCCTCAGATCGCCTGCAGCCTGAATGATCCCAGAGTACAGATTTTCCACGAGGACGGCCTCAGGTTTGTGCGGTCAAAAACAGACTGCTATGATCTGATCATCATTGACTCTCCCAATCCTTTTGGCCTGGGAGAGGGACTTTTTACAAAGGAATTCTACGGGAACTGTTTCGGTGCTCTCCGGGAGGACGGAATCATGATCAATCAGAATGAAAGTCCTTTTTATACAGAGGAAGCCTTTCAGTGTCAGAGAATGCACAAGCGTATTCTGGAAACCTTCCCGATCTGCAGGGTATATCAGGCTCATCTGCCCTCTTATCCCTCCGGGCACTGGCTGTTTGGGTTTGCTTCAAAGAAATATCATCCTCTTACGGATCTGAACGGAGTGGCCTGGAAGCTGAAAGGAATCCATACAAGATATTACGAACCAAGATTACATGCCGGAGTGTTTGCCCTTCCGGTATATGTGGAGGAGCTTTTGGAAGATGTTGAATAAATCAGTAATGAACTTTATTGGCTGTGATGCCGGATATGAGGAAGCGGACATTGTGCTTTACGGGGCGCCTTTTGATTCCACCACTTCCTTCCGTCCGGGAACGCGATTCGCAGGACAGGCGGTAAGGAATGATTCTTACGGGCTGGAAACATACAGTCCTTATCAGGACAGAGACCTTGAGGACTGCCGGATCTTTGATCTGGGAGATCTGGAGCTTGCCATAGGAGATTCTGAGCTTGTTCTTTCTGAGATTGAAAAAACAGCAGAGACCATCCTGAAGGATAAAAAACTTCCCTTTATGATCGGCGGCGAGCATCTGGTGACACTGGGAGCCGTGCGTGCGGCGGCCAGGCAGTATCCGGAGCTTCATATCATCCATCTGGACGCTCACACAGATCTGAGAGAGGATTATCTTGGGGTAAAGCTGTCCCACGCGGCTGTTATCAGACGCTGCTGGGATATTCTGGGTGACGGACGGATCCACCAGTTTGGAATACGTTCCGGAGAAAAGACTGAGTTTGACTGGGCAAAATCCGGTCATACGGATTTTCATCCTTTTACTCTTGACGATCTTCCGGGGATTTTGCCGGAGCTGAAAGGAAAGCCTGTTTATTTTACTGTTGATCTGGATGTTCTGGACCCTTCCGTATTTCCGGGAACCGGAACGCCGGAGCCGGGAGGCGTTGATTTTCTTACCCTGATGAAAAATGTCACAGAGGTATGCCACAGCCTGAACATCATAGGCTGCGACGTCAATGAACTCTGTCCTCCCTGCGACCACAGCGGAATGTCAACAGCAGTTGCGTGCAAGATCATCCGGGAGATGCTTCTTGCGCTGAAAAAATAAAAAACTAATATTTACATATTTAAGGAGGAACCATTCATGGGAAAAGCGTTAATTATCGGATGCGGAGGAGTTGCTTCCGTAGCAATTCACAAATGCTGCCAGAACAGCGAAGTCTTTGAGGAAATCTGCATTGCAAGCCGTACAGTATCCAAATGCGACGCGCTGAAAGAAAAGCTTCAGGGAACTACAAAAACAAAGATCACAACCGCTCAGGTGGATGCTGACAATGTGGAAGAGCTGGTGGCTTTGATCCGCAAGGTACAGCCGGATGTGGTTTTAAATCTTGCGCTTCCGTATCAGGATCTTCATATTATGGATGCCTGCCTGGAAACAGGAGTTCACTATGTGGACACTGCAAACTATGAGCCGGAGGATACAGCCAAATTTGAATACAAATGGCAGTGGGCTTACAAAGAGCGTTATGAAAAAGCAGGAATCACAGCTCTTCTGGGAAGCGGCTTTGATCCTGGCGTAACAAGTGTATTTTCTGCCTATGCTCTGAAACATTATTTTGATGAGATCAATTACATTGACATTCTGGACTGCAATGCAGGCGACCATGGATATCCTTTTGCCACAAACTTTAACCCGGAGATCAACATCCGTGAGGTTTCCGCAAAGGGCTCCTACTGGGAGGACGGCCACTGGGTAGAAACAGAGCCAATGGAGATCAAGAGAGTTTACGACTTCCCGGAGATCGGCGAAAAAGACATGTACCTTCTTCATCACGAGGAAATTGAGTCTCTGGCTCTTAACATTCCGGGAATCAAAAGAATCCGCTTCTTTATGACCTTCGGAGAAAGCTATCTCACACATCTCCGCTGCCTGGAAAACGTGGGAATGACTTCTATTGAGCCGATCATGTATGAGGGAAAAGAGATCATACCGCTTCAGTTCTTAAAGGCAGTGCTTCCGGATCCTTCTTCTCTTGGCCCGAGAACAAAGGGCAAAACAAACATCGGCTGTATTTTTACAGGTAAAAAAGACGGCGTAGAAAAGACAATTTACATTTACAATACCTGCGATCATCAGGAGTGCTATAAGGAAGTGGGCTCTCAGGCAGTTGCTTATACCACCGGTGTTCCGGCAATGATTGGAACCATGATGCTGATGACAGGAACCTGGCAGGGACCTGGCGTATTTAACATTGAAGAGTTTGATCCGGATCCGTTTATGGATGCTCTGAATAAATGGGGACTTCCGTGGAAGATCAAAGAAAACCCGGATCTGGTAGATTAATGACAGAGAGGTTGTTTTGGCAAAATGAAAAGAGAGGAACTGAGAACGCCCTGTTATGTGATCCAAAAAGAAAAGTTGATTAAAAATCTTGAGATTTTAAGGGAAATCTGTCAGGAGACCGGGTGCCGGATTCTTCTTGCCCAGAAAGCCTTTTCCATGTTTGCCGTATATCCTCTGATCGGAAAATATCTCAACGGCGCTGCTGCCAGCGGGCTTTTTGAAGCAAGACTGGCGGCAGAGGAGCTGGGAAAAGAAAACCATATTTTTTCGCCTGCGTACAGAGAAGAGGAAATGCCGGAGATCATCCGTCTCTGCGATCACATTATCCTGAATTCACCGGCTCAGGTAAAAAAATATAAGGATCAGATCCTTGCAGGAGGCAAAAGCCCGGGGCTTCGGATCAATCCCCGCTTTTCCACCCAGGAGGGACATGAGATATACGATCCCTGTGCGCCGGGATCCAGGCTTGGAACTGCCATCGATCAGATTACAGAAGAATTACTGGATGGAATTGAGGGGCTTCATTTTCATACCCTGTGCGAACAGAATTCCGATGCCCTTTCTGACACCCTGAAAGCGGTGGAAGAGCAGTTCGGCTCTTACATGCACCGGATGAAATGGATTAATTTCGGCGGAGGCCATCACATTACCAGAGAGGATTATGACAGAGAGCTTCTGAAAAAATGTATCCGCCATGTACAGGATACCTATGGGGTTCGGGTTTATCTGGAGCCCGGGGAGGCCGTTGCCCTAAATGCGGGAATCCTTTTGACAGAAGTACTGGAGGTTATGGAAAACGAGCTGTCCATTGCCATTCTGGATACCTCTGCAGCCTGCCATATGCCGGACGTTCTGGAAATGCCTTACCGTCCCCCTCTGAAGGACTCCGGTCTGCCGGGAGAAAAAGCCTTTACCTTCCGCCTGGGAGGCCCTACCTGTCTGGCGGGAGACGTGATCGGAGATTATTCCTTTGACCGGAAATTAAAATGCGGCGATATTCTGGAATTCGGTGACATGGCCATTTATTCCATGGTAAAAAATAATACCTTTAACGGAATGGCACTTCCGGATATTGTTCTGGAAGAAGATCCCGGGGATTTCCGGCTGATCAGAAGATTCGGATACCAGGATTTCAAAACAAGACTGTCATAAAACAGGACTACCCTTTTTCTTCCTGATTTGTTATACTATAGGGTATAATGACTCAGAAGAAAGAGGGTTTTTTCATGAAAAAATATGATTACCTGATCGTAGGAGCAGGGCTTTTCGGCTCTGTGTTTGCCCATGAGGCTGTGAAATGCGGCAAAACCTGCCTTGTGATAGATAAGCGGGATCACATTGGCGGAAATATTTATACAGAAGAGATTGAGGGGATCCAGGTTCACAAATATGGCGCCCATATTTTTCACACATCCAATAAAACCGTGTGGGATTATGTGAATCAGTTTGCAGAATTTAACCATTTTGTAAATTCTCCCATTGCTGTCTATAAGGATGAGCTTTACAATCTTCCCTTTAATATGAATACGTTTCATCAGCTGTGGGGAGTGCGCACTCCGGCTGAAGCTGAGGCGAAAATCCGGGAACAGATTTCCAGAATGCATATTACAAACCCCAGGAATCTGGAGGAACAGGCTCTTGCTCTGGTGGGACAGGATGTATACGAAAAGCTGATCGAGGGCTACACCCGGAAACAGTGGGGAAGAGAGTGCAGAGAGCTTCCTGCATTTATTATCAAGCGGCTTCCTCTTCGCTATACATATGACAATAATTACTTTAAGGATCCTTATCAGGGAATCCCCAAAGGCGGATATACGGAAATTATCCGAAAGCTGCTGGAAGGAACTCAGGTTATCCTGAAAACAGATTTTTTTGCAAATAAAGAGGAGCTTTGCGCTCAGGCCGAAAAAGTGCTGTTTACAGGTATGCTGGACGAGTTTTATGATTACTGCTACGGTCCTCTGGATTATCGCTCTCTCAGATTTGAGACAGAAGTGCTGGATATGGCCAACTATCAGGGAAATGCGGTAGTAAATTATACTGATTATGAGGTTCCTTATACAAGGATCATTGAGCACAAACATTTTGAGTTCGGTACCCAGCCGAAAACTGTGATCACCCGGGAGTATTCTGCAGAATGGACAAAAGGCGCGGAACCTTATTATCCGGTGAACGACCCTGCAAACAATGAACTGTATGCGAAATATGAGCGCAGGGCTCTGGAAGAAAAAAATGTGATCTTTGGCGGAAGGCTCGGCATGTACCGCTACATGGATATGGACAGAGTGATCGAGGAAGCGCTGAATCTGGCAGAGACAGAGCTTGTATACTGTAATGAAAATGAATAAAACCACAGGATCAAAGGAGAAAATTACTATGGATACACCCACAATCGCAGAATACTACAGAGAGGCAGATCCCCGGAAGAGAAAGGCGCTTCTGGAGCAGGCTCTTGCATCCGGTGAAGATATGGAGGCAAATGGGATCCGCCGGGAAATCTGGGAAGCCCGCTATAAGGATGACGGAACAAATGTGGCAGACGGCTATCTGAAATTCTGGATGTCTATGGAATTTAATAAAAATGCAGGCAGCAGATGGTTTGGGGTAAAAAGCGCCCAGAAGGAGATCAGAAAGGAACTGGATTCTGTAAAATATACAGAGTTTCTCAATAAAAGTGAGCTTCATAAGGAACTTCTTTACAGAGAATGCTGTCACCTGATAAAGCTTTATATGGATCTTTGTAAAACAGACCGCTCTTATAATTCCATGCTGTGCGGGATCATTACCATTAAGGAGGATGATGCAAAGGCAAAGCTTCAGAAGGATATCTACAAAACAGCAGTATGCCTTCCGAAGGATATCAGTATGGAGAAGGAGCTTGAGCTTCTTACAAAAGCCGCCCGTGAAATGTATGAACTGCAGTTTCCGGGAGAAGGAGGATTGCCGGAATAATCAGCCTTAAAAGAGCAATAATGAATAATAAAAACCGGAGGCAGATATGAATAAGGACAGAATTTTTGCTTATGACATTATCAAAGAAGAAAATCTGAAGGATATCCGTTCCACAGGATATCTGCTGCGCCATAAAAAAACAGGCGCAAGAGTCATGCTTATAGAGAATGATGATGAGAACAAGGTGTTTAATATTGCTTTTCGTACTC
>NZ_HF999086.1:0-494 GCF_000433815.1 Blautia sp. CAG:257 | reverse complement strand
AAAGATCCTTTTGTGGAGCTGGTAAAGGGTTCTCTTAATACATTTCTCAATGCAATGACCTATCCGGATAAAACCTGCTATCCTGTTGCAAGCTGCAACGATCAGGATTTCCAGAATCTGATGCATGTGTACCTGGATGCTGTTTTTTATCCGAATATTTACAAAAAAGAAGAGATCTTCCGCCAGGAGGGATGGAGCTATCAGCTTGAAAATGCAGAGGGACCTCTGAAATATAACGGAGTTGTTTACAATGAGATGAAGGGAGCTTTTTCCTCTCCGGATGAGGTTCTGGAAAGAGAGATCATGAATTCTCTGTTTCCGGATACAAGCTATGGCTGCGAATCCGGCGGTGATCCGGATCATATTCCGGAGCTTTCCTATGAGGAATTTCTGGAATTTCATAAGACCTATTATCATCCTTCCAACAGCTACATTTATCTGTACGGAAATATGGACATGGCAGAAAAGCTGGCGTTTATTGATGAGCATTATCT
>NZ_HF999085.1:92397-92509 GCF_000433815.1 Blautia sp. CAG:257 | reverse complement strand
TCCTATCTGGAGCCTGTTGTGGAGGATATGGCAGAGATCGGCGTAGATATCTGGCAGGGAGTTCTGAATACCAACAATATTGCAGCGATTTCCCGGAAGGTAGGGGACAGGA
>NZ_HF999085.1:91920-92325 GCF_000433815.1 Blautia sp. CAG:257 | reverse complement strand
GGGAAGATGCCACAGAGGAGGAAATCCGAAAAGAGACAAGGCGAGCCTGTGAAGAGTATGGAAACCTGAAAGGCTACTGGCCGGGGATCACTTACGGCGGACCGGGAACGATTTATCCTCATGTAGAAGAAATTGTGATCGATGAGATCAACCGATATAATGAAGAACGATTTGGAGTTTCTGTTTCATAAAAAATGTCCCGGAGATGTACTGCCGGGTACTGCAGATAAAAATATCAGCATCAGGAAATGGAGGAGAGAATATGACTGCAAAAGAAATTTTTCTGGAAACAATTAAAAAGGACGGAAAACCGGAACGGCTTTTAAAACAGTATGAGGGACTTGGATTTTATCCTCCCAATCCGGCATCCACTTATATCCGGGGAAATCGCCACCGTGGTATGGA
>NZ_HF999085.1:87164-91777 GCF_000433815.1 Blautia sp. CAG:257 | reverse complement strand
GGAAAGAGCAGTTAAAAATGCCGGAGCTTCTGGAAAACTGCTCAGATCCGGCTCTCTGGGAGCCATTTAAGGAAAAAGCTCAGGAAATCCGGGAAAGCGGAAAGCTTTTTATGGCATTTATGCCAACAGGAGTGTTTGAACGGCTTCACTTTCTTATGGGATTTGAGGATATGCTGATGAATTTTCTTCTGGAGCCGGAAGATATGATGGATCTCTGTAATGCTATTGGAGAGTATCGCTATCAGTATATGAAACTGATTGTAGATAATCTTCATCCGGATGTGATGCTTTCTCATGATGACTGGGGCTCCAAAAATCAGCTTTTTGTAAGCCCGGAAACATGGAGAGAGTTTATTAAGCCTCAGTATGCAAAAACCTATGGATATATGAAAGAAAAAGGAGTCATCATCATCCATCATGGGGATTCCTTTATGGAACCTGTCGTAGAGGATATGGTGGAGCTTGGCGTTGACGTGTGGCAGGGAGTTCTTCCTCAGAATGATATTCCGAAGCTTCAGAAACAGCTTGCAGGAAGGATGACACTGATGGGAGGAATCGACGCATCCATTGTGGACAGAGCAGATTCCACAGAGGAGGAGATACGCAGGGAAGTAAGAAGAGCCTGTGAGGAATATGCTCCGGGAGGACATTTTATCCCATGTATTACTTATGGCGGACCGGGATGTCTTTTCCCTCATGTTGACCCGATTATTGACGATGAAATTGACAGATATAACAGAACAGAAAAGTGAAGACAAGATGAAATATAAAATTACCTTTGAAGATGAACAGCTTACCTGCCTGGCAGAGGCAGGAACCACGGTTTTGGAGGCGCAGATCGCAGCAGGAATGACTCCGGATGCTTTTTGCGGAGGAAATGGAAAATGCGGAAAGTGCAAAGTGGTGATCGACGGAAAAGAAGTGCTGGCATGTAAGACGGCAGTAGACAGAGATATGACAGTGTATACAGGAAATAAAAAAGGGGAGCGGGCTCAGATCCTTGCACAGGGAAGCGGCAGACAGGCAGAATTTTCCCCCGGAAATCTTCCGGAAGGCACGGATACACCGCTTCTCAGCGCTGTGGATATTGGTTCTACCTCTGTAGTGGCGTATCTTCTGGACGGAACAAACGGAGAGCTGCTTGGAACAAAAAGTATTCTGAATCCTCAGAGACAGTTTGGAGCAGATGTGGTCAGCAGATGCAGCTATGCGCTGAATAACGGCGGAGAGGCTTTAAGCGGCTGTATCCGCAATGCAGTAAACATACTTTTAAGAGAACTGGCAAAAGGGGCGGGAAGGAACCCGGAGGATATTGTGAGAATCGTTATGGTGGGAAATTCCTGTATGCATCATCTGTTTCTGGGGATTCCCACTGATACGCTGGCTCTGGCGCCCTATACGCCTAAAGTTACCGAAGCGCAGGAGCTTATGGCTATCCAGTACGACATTCATGTACATCCCCGGGCGCAGCTCTGGTGGCTTCCCAATATCGGCGGTTTTGTAGGCGCAGATACTGTGGGATGCCTGGTGGCCTCTGATCTGGATGCCTGTGAAGAAATGACGCTGCTGGTGGATATCGGAACAAACGGAGAGCTAGTTCTGGGAAACAGAGACGGGCTGATCACCTGTTCTACAGCGGCAGGACCAGCCTTTGAAGGAGCGAAGATCACCTGTGGTATGCGGGGCAGCAAAGGCGCCATTGACCATGTAACTGTAAAAGATGGGGAAACAATCTGCCATGTGATCGGAGAAACCGAGGCAGTGGGAATCTGCGGCTCCGGTCTTCTGGATGGGGCTGCCTGTCTTTTGAAACTGGGAAAAATTGATGAGACAGGAAGACTGGAGAAGGAGTATCATTTTACTGACCGGGTATTTCTGAATCAAAAGGATATCCGGGAGCTTCAGCTGGCAAAGGCTGCCATTGCGGCAGGTATCCGAAGTCTTTGCGAGAAGAAGGGGATTAAGGTCAGTGATATCAGCCGTGTTCTGATAGCCGGAGCCTTTGGCAATTATCTTGATCCTGCCAGCGCCTGTGCCATTGGAATGATTCCTCCTGAACTTCAGACAAGGATCACCTCCATAGGAAATGCTGCCGGGGAGGGAGCCTGTATGGTTGCTGTGAATCGGGAACAGTTTGAGCGGAGCCGGATTCTGGCACAAAAGGCTGAGTTTGTGGAGCTTGCTCTTGATATGGGATTTCAGGAGATTTATGTAGAAGAAATGGAGTTTCCGGGGGAATCAGAACATGAATGAGCTTGACAGAATAATGGAAATCATAGAGGCAGCCGGTTTTTCCCATACAGGAAAAATCAGTATGGATACGGTAGAACTCAGGGATGAGGTACGGGATATGTGCCGCAATGGAAACTGTGGAAAATATGACAGGAACTGGTCCTGCCCTCCCGGCTGCGGAACTCTTGATCAGTGCAGGCAGCAGCTTCTCAGCTATAAGACCGGAATTCTTGTGCAGACTGTTGGAGAAATAGAGGACAGTATGGACTGGGAAGGCATGAAAGATACAGAAGAGCGCCACAAAAAAACTTTTCTTGAAACAGCGGAAAAGCTCCGTAAAATAGCTCCCGGATTTCTTCCTCTGGGAGCAGGAACCTGTACCTTGTGCAGAGAGTGTACATACCCGGACAGTCCTTGCAGGCAGCCGGAGCGGAGAATTTCATCTATGGAGGCCTACGGGATCCTGGTCAGTGATATCTGTTCCGGAAACCAGGTAAAATATTATTACGGTCCAAAAACGATCGCCTATACCTCCTGCTATTTCTTTGATTTTTCTTCCTGATCCATCAGATAAAAGGACAGCATCAGGTAAAGCAGCTCATCTGGGTCCGTGAGATCGGATTTTAAGGCTGCCTCAATTTTTTCAATACGGTAAAGAAGCGTGCTGCGGTGAATATAAAGTGCCGCAGCCGTTTTTGTTGCACTCTGATGATTCTGCAGATAAACCCTCAGAGTCTCATAAAGCTGAGTGCCGGTGTTTTCATCCTGATATTTCAAATGGAGAAGCTTTTCATGGCAGATCATGTAGGCTGGAAGCTTTCCTGTGATCTGTTCCAGAATATAAGGCAGTGCAACATCATTAAAATGATGGATCCAGGAGGTTGGATTTTTGCGGGAGCCTGTCTGAATGGAAATAGAAGCCTGTACATACTGCCTCTGAAAATTAAAATGTCCCAGCATCACTCTGCTGTAACCGGCAATCAACAGACTGTCCCGGATAAAACCGGCAAGCTTCTGAGAAATTTCATCCAGTGTAAAGTCGCACAAATCCAGATTAATATATACAACTACATTTCCTCTGTGCTCCACTGCACAGGCAGCCGGAATAAAATTTTCCACATAACTGCAAATGGATTTCAGGGTCAGATTTTTCCAGTCCAGAATTCCTGTTTTAATCAGAATGCACTGATAGGAATGGGAGGACAGCCAGCCGTTTTCTGTAAGCTGGTGACTGACCTCCACATAGTCTGCTTTGGAATTGGTAAGGAGATTATGAAAAATCCGGTGGAGAGGGTACAGGGTATCGTGTTCTGCCACAGACTTTGTGGACAGCACATAAGAAATAAGAGATGCCAGATGTTCTGCCACAAAGCCAAAGGTGTCATCCAGTGGAAGCTCTCCGGGGCGAATCAGAAGGCGGTATCCGGTTTTTCCGGAACGTCTGATATTGACGCACAGAGCCGGAGGTGCAGTATGGTTTCCGGGATAATAAAAATAACCGGTACGGTACTGAGCCTCTTCGTAATTACTGTCCTGCTTCAGAGAGTTGACAACATTCTGAGTTTCTTCTGTGGAACCGAAAATACCGTCCTTTAACTGATTCCGCGGCTGATTTCCGCTTGCGATCACTGTAAAATCAAGGCCGATCACGGTCATGGGATTGGGAATGACAGAAGTACTGAGATCGATCATTTTCTGGACAGAGGGCTGATTCAAAATCAGATCAAACAGACTCTGGTTCCACTCTTCGTATTTTCGAAAAATTTCCTGGAGAAATGAAAGGGCGGAAATTGCAGAAACAGATTCCTTCAAAATGCACAAATTCGGATAATCGTCTTCTTCCAGATACCTTGAGGTTCCGGTGAGTATCACCAGAGTTTCGGACAGATGGTGGGAGGGAATCAAAAAATCAGGATCATCACTGATATATATTTTTCCCCCGGACAGAGGACCGGGAGCCTGATAGATCACAGGGTATTCCAAATGAGGCTCTGAGGACAGCCAGGAAGAGACTGCTACAGAAAAATGCTGACGCAGATGGTATACAATAAGCTGGGCGCTGAGTTTCATAAGAGGCTCCTTTCGATGTGGGACTGAGTGTTTTAAAGCAGTTTTTTTTATTATATCTCATATGGTTTTTAGGCTCAATAGCTGCAGTCAGATATTTCATACAAATTGTAGGAAAATGAAAGAGAAAATAGACGATTTTGGAAATAGAGATTATCTGTATTCTCTGATATACTGAAAACAGTTAAAGTGTAGGAGGGATTTACGCATGATAATTATTGGGGAAAAAATCAACGGTTCCATTCCTGCTGTGGCAGATGCCATTGCCCGCCGCGACGGGGAATTTATTAAAGAAAGGGCAAGAATGCAGGATG
>NZ_HF999085.1:71908-87021 GCF_000433815.1 Blautia sp. CAG:257 | reverse complement strand
GTGGACAGTCCAAGCGCAGAAGTGCTTGCACAGGTATTTCCGTACTGTAAAAGACCGGGACTTATTAATTCTGTTTCCGGTGAGGGAAACAAAATGGACGTACTGTTTCCTCTGATCGCAGATACGAAATGGGAAGTGATCTGCCTGCTTTCTGATGATACAGGTATTCCGAAATGTGCTGCAGACCGACTGAGAGTTTTTGACAATATTATGGCAAAGGCAAAGGAGTACGGAATCAGTCCGGACAGAATGCACATTGATCCGCTTGTGGAAATGCTCTGTACCTCAGAAGATGGAATTGCCATGAATGTGGAAGTGATCAGTACCATTCGGGAAAAATATCCAGACATTCACATTACAGCTGCAGTCAGCAATATTTCCTTTAATCTTCCGGTTCGTAAGATGGTGAATCTGGGCTTTACGGTTCTTGCAATGAACGCAGGGTTGGACAGCGCGATCCTTGATCCCACCAACAGAGATATGATGGGCGTGATTTATGCTACAGAAGCGCTTCTGGGACGGGATGATTACTGTATGGAATACATCAGCGCATACCGGGAAGGGATTTTCGGACCGAAAAAATAACAGTTATTAATTTTAATATAAAAATGAGGAGGTAGTTTCAAATGGCAGGTATTCAGGAAGTTTACGCTTTAGTAGAAAAAGGAAAAGCAAAGGTGATCGCAAATGCAGTTCAGGAAGCACTTGATGCAGGCTGTGATCCGACAGAAATTCTGAATGACGGAATGATCAAGGCAATGGATGCTGTAGGTGAAAAGTTTAAAAACGGTGAAATTTTTGTACCGGAAATGCTGGTAGCTGCAAGAGCCATGAAAAAAGGTGTTGAGGTTCTGAAACCTCATCTTGCAACAGGCGCAGCAGGGGCAGCGGGAAAGGTAATTATCGGAACCGTAGCAGGCGACCTTCATGATATTGGCAAAAATCTGGTAAGTATGATGCTGGAATCTGCAGGCTTTGAGGTGATCGATCTCGGTGTTGATGTTCCGAAAGAAAAATTCGTGGAGGCATACGAGGCAAACCCAGACACAAAGATCATCTGCTGTTCAGCTCTTCTTACTACAACCATGCCTGCGCTGAAGGAAGCAGTAGCGCTGATCAATGAAGCCGCTTTCCGTCCGAACGTAAAGGTAATGGTTGGCGGAGCGCCTATTACTCAGGCTTTTGCAGATGAGATCGGAGCAGATGCGTATACAGAGGATGCAGCCTCCTGCGCGAAGAAAGCAAGAGAGCTTGCCGCATAGTAAGTATTCTGAAAGAAAATTCACATAGAAACGGCTGTATTATAAAAAACGGGCGGAACAGGGAGTTGTTATATGCTTGAAGAATCCTTTGAGCAGCTAAACCAGAAGCAGTGCGCTGCTTATCTGAAAAAGCTGAAACTTCCACAGGAAGAGTGTACCCTGGAGTTTCTGGACAGGCTGATCCGGAGACATCTGGAAGAAATTCCTTTTGAAAATCTGGATCTGGTACGTACCCATGAGCTGATCCAAACTGATCTGGATACTGTTTATAAAAAAATCATTCAGGGCAGAAGAGGCGGCTACTGTTTTGAGCTGAATGCATTATTTCTGGGCCTTCTGAGGGGACTCGGATATCAGGCGTATCCTGTTGCCTGCCGGGTTCTCAGGCGTCCGGGGCTTCGGATGCCTACGCACAGAGCCAGTGTGGTCTGTGCTGACGGTAAAAAATATTTCTGTGATGTGGGTTATGGAGGCATTGCCTGTGTCCGGGCTGCTCTTATGGAGCCGGGCGCTGTTACTCATACTGATTTTGGCAGCTTTTATTTTGAAAGAGAATGTGCAGGATGGCTGAATTTCTGGCATAAGGGAGAAAAAAACAGGGAAAAATCAGGCATAAAAATATTTATGGTGGCAGAATTTCCCAGCGCTCCTGTTGATTTTGCTCCGGCAAATCAGGCAATGTGCAGTCCTGGAGCCATGTTTTATGACAAGGTAGTGGTGCACAGAATGACAGAGTACGGCCCTCTTTCTGTAGAAGGAAATCAGGTTACACTTCGCGAAAAGGAAGGCAAGAAGATTGTTACCCTTTCCTCAGGAGAGGAACTGAGAGAAGTACTGAAAAAAGAATTTAAAATAGAAGTCATCTGACAGGTAAAACGGTTTCCGTAAATAAAGCGGAAGCCGTTTTTATCTGGCAGGAAAAAATATATTCTGTACGACCACTGGAAGGTAAAACGGTGAATGATAAAAGATAAAAACTTTCCCTAGGGCTGCGGTCATGTCTGGAAATTTTATATTCTATGTGCTAGACTGATTGGGACAGAAAGCTCAGAGATTCAGCCTTGTACTATGAAGTATTCTAATATTATACAACATGGAAGATCATACATAAATGCTGAGTATCCCGGCAAATCAAAACAGAAAAATTCGTATTTTAATTTGTACTGAAGTTACTGTGCAGGAGGCATTTGACCAGGTTACTGTGAATGGAGTGAGCAGTAATATACTGAATCTTGACGCAGGATTAAAAGCAGGGAGGATATCATGAAAACCAGAATGGCAGAGAATGCGAATATAAAAGAAAATGAAATTCAGAAAGAGATTAAAAAAGAGACAGGGGAGGAACAGAAGATGCTGAAAAACGAGTATCTTTCAGAAATAAACCTGGATGACAGATTTGAACTGAGAGAGATCAGACTAGGAGAAGCCGTAGAAGCAGCAGGGGTTGAAAAAGCTTGTTTTCCTCCAAGTGAGGCCTGCTCTGAAAAAATGATGGTAGAACGTGCTACAAAGGCGCCGGAGTATTTTCTTGTGGCAGTTGACAGACAAACAGGAAAAATCGCAGGGATTTTAAATGGTCTTGCTACAGATGAGACAACGTTCAGGGATGAATTTTTTACAAACGCAGAGCTTCATGTTCCGGAAGGAAAAACGATAATGCTTCTTGGACTGGCGGTTCTTCCTGAATATCGGGGAGAGGGGCTTGCCAGAGCGATTATGTATCGGTATCTTTGCAGAATGGTGCAAAAAGAAAAAGACATGGTACTTTTGACCTGTCTGGATTCCAGAGTACCTATGTATGAAAAAATGGGATTTCAGGATAAGGGAGCTGCCAATTCTACATGGGGAGGCGAAGAATGGCATGAAATGAATTACCCTGTGGGAATCGGCAAATTGCCTTGAAAACTGTCGGAGAAACCCGTATAATGTAAATCAGTGAAAGAAAGAATGAGGGCACAGGACTATTTTGCTCCACAGGTTTCACAGACATGGGGGAATGTTATGAACAAAACAAAAACCATTTGTTTTACAAATAATAAGGGCGGCAGCGGCAAGTCTACCACCTGTTCCAATATTGGCGCGGCAATGGCCCGGGCCGGAAAAAAGGTTCTGATAATTGACGGAGATATGCAGTTAAATCTGTCACTGGCTTTTTTTTCCGAGGACTGGGTGCTGGAACAGGCAGCAGGCGACAAGAATCTTTATCATGCAATAAGAGAGCAGAAGGATCTGGCAGATTATATTGTGCATACGGATTATGAGAATCTGGATCTGATTCCTTCTTCTACTCTGATGAGTTCTATTGAGTATGAGCTGTTTACAAAATGGCAGAGAGAATTTATCTTAAAAAAATGTCTTCAGAACATAAAAGATTCGGGCGTTTATGATTATATTCTGATCGATGCGCCGCCTACGCTGGGAGGCTGGGTCATGAATATCCTGTGTGCATCGGATCAGGTGGTTGTTCCTGTGGAGGCAAGTCCCTGGGGAATGTTCGGTCTGGCAAATATGTTTGATTTCCTGAACGAGGTAAAGCAGATTGCGCCGGAACTGAAGGTTGCGGGAATTGCAGTTACAAAAGTGGATACCCGTAAAAACTATTTTAAACAGACAATGGAAACTTTACACGAGCTGGAAGAAATTTATGTGTTTGATTCCTTTATCAGGGTGGACAGTTCTGTAGAATGGGCTCAGGACAACAGCGCTCCGGTAGTGGAGTACAAAAAATCCAGCAGAAGTGCAAAAGAATATACAGCGTTGGCAGAGGAGGTAATGAGACGTGTCAGTAGGTAAGGAAAGTATTAAGCGCGCAGCAAGCGCAGGCGCAAAGAAAACTACAGCAGCAAAGACAGCAGAAGCAGGCGTTAAAAAAACGACGGAGGCAAAGACGGCAACTGTAAAAGCAGCAGAGACAAAGGTTTCATCTGCAGAAAAAACAGCGGGAACTGCTAAAAAGACAACATCAGGAAAAACATCTGTAACCAAAGCGGCAGCAGCTAAAAAGACAGCAGCCAAAAAGACAACAACGAGAAAAACCACAGCGGCAAAGACTGCAAAAAGTGTAAAGACTTCTGTACTTACTCCTGCCAATTCAGAAGAGATCCAGGCAAAATTTATCTCTGATAAGGCGAAACAGCCGGAAAGTGTCAATGGACCGGTGCATGTAACAGAAGAGCTTCCGATATATCTACTTTAAAAAATAAGAAATAAAAAGCTGTCACGGGATCACTGGAAAGTATTTTTTGCAGAAAGATGAAAAAATACTTTCCGGGAAATTGATTTTGCGGCAGTTTTTATTTGGTAAAAATACGGATGGGAGATGGAAAGTGTGGAAAAAATCAGGCATCAGACATCAGAAACATTCCGGCTCAGTGCGCTTCTGGCATTGTCAGGAGGCTTTCAGGATGCTTATACTTATAATGTAAGAGATCATGTTTTTTCCAATGCGCAGACAGGAAATATGGTGCTTATGAGCCAGTATTTTATGATGGGAAAGTGGGTGGAAGCCCTGCATTATCTCTTCCCTGTAATTGCCTTTGCCATGGGAGTATTTGTGGCAGAGAGAATTCAGCAGAAATATAAATACAGAAGCCGCATCCACTGGCGGCAGATTATTGTTGCCCTGGAAATTGCGATTCTTTTTCTGGTGGGATTTATTCCTGTACAGTTTAATATGGCTGCCACTATGCTGGTATCTTTTTCCTGCGCCATGCAGGTTCAGACTTTCCGAAAAGTTCACGGTTATGGCTATGCCAGTACCATGTGCATCGGAAATTTACGGGCGGGAACAGAAAGTCTGGCTGTTTATCTGAGAGATAAAAAGCCCGGAGCTTTGAAAAAAGCTGTACATTATTATGGGATTATTCTGATCTTTGCAGTGGGAGCAGGTATGGGAGGCGTGATGTCCCTTCATATTGGACTGAGAGCTATCTGGATATCTCCGGTTCTTCTGACAGCAGCCTGTTTGTTGATGAATTACGAAAAAATATAACCTCTGATATGTTAAAATGCAGGTGGATTTATGATAAAATAAATGCAGATATTTTGGAAAACGGCAGGTGAGAGTATGGAGTTTCAGCACGAACTGATCATTCCCAATGAAGGGCTGCCCTTTAAGATTTTTCTTTTTGAGGGGAGCAGGGGGAACTATATAAGAGAAAAGCACTGGCATACCTCTATAGAGATTTTTGCTGTTATGGAGGGAGAGCTACTTTTTTATATTAATCATGAGAAATATCCCCTTCATGCAGGAGAACTTCTCATAGTGAATGCCAATGAAATCCATTCAGTTCATGCATTAAAGACGAATAAAACCGCAGTGATCCAGATACCTCTCAGGCAGTTTGAAGGGTATTTTACAGCCCAGCAGTTTATCCGGTTTGAGGGCGGTGTGCGCGGTGGAAAGGACAGCGGCAATCCGTCAGACAGGCGGCTGATCTCTCTGGTGCAGAGACTTTATAATGTGTATGCAGAAAAGCGGAATGGATACGATTTCCGCACGATTTCTCTGTATTATGAGCTTCTTTATCTTTTGGTTACTCAGTATCGGGTAACAGAGGTTGAGGAGAAGGAGCTTCGTCATAACCGGCATCTGAATGCTCTTTCCAGAATTACCACTTATATGAGAGAACACTACAGAGAGGAGCTGAAGCTTTCAGACCTGGCAGAAATGTTCGGATATTCAGACGCTTATCTGTCAAGAATGTTCAGGGAGTATGCAAAAGTCAATTTTAAGACTTATCTTCAGGATATCCGTACCTCTTATGCCTATCGGGATATTCTGAATACAGATCATACAATCGGTCAGATTGCCCTGGATAACGGGTTTTGCAGCAGCCGTGGACTGTCCAAGGATTTCAGAAAGCGGTACGGGGTGCTTCCAAGTGAGGTGAAGCGTGAAAAAAAGCAGAAAGCAGCTGAGCAGGAAACTGACAGCTTTAAATAAAAATGTCAAAAAAATGCTATAAATCAGATAAAAAAAGCGGCGAAAAGCATACCGGACTGTGGTATGCTTTTTTCAATGAATGAGAGCACCGGAGAGCAATGGGACTTTCATGGAAGTTGTAAGGAGGAATTACAATGAAAATTCAGAATGTAACAGATGATTCTTTCCGAAAATACGGAAAAGTTCTGGAGGGATATGACTTCACCGGTCTTTTAAAAGAAATGAAGCATATGCCAGTACCGGAAGATGTGATTTACGTTCCTTCTGTAGATGAGCTGGAGGCATTGGATGTGGCAAAAGAGCTTCAGAACAGAGCCTACGGCGGACTGCCGATTCAGATCGGATACTGCAACGGACACAACAAAAAACTGAATGCAGTAGAATATCACAGAAATTCTGAGATCAATGTTGCAGCCACAGATCTGGTTCTTCTGATCGGAGAACAGAAGGATATTGAGGATGATTTTACATACGATACATCAAAAATCGAAGCTTTTCTTGTACCGGCAGGCACAGCCATTGAGGTGTATGCCACAACACTGCATTATGCGCCCTGCAATGTAAAAGAAAGCGGATTCCAGTGCGTGGTTGTTCTGCCGAAGGGAACCAATACGGAGATTAATTTCCAGTTGAAAAAAACAGGAGAGGACGCACTTATTACTGCAAAAAATAAATGGCTGATCGCTCATGAGGAAGCTGGAATTGAGGGAGCTTTTAATGGGCTGAAAGGTGAAAATATCACAATTGAATAAGGATGCAGCATCAGAAAAATCAGAAGATTTATAAAAAGAAAATTATAAAGAGATATTTATAAAACTTATACGCAGTCGTATAAAAACAACTATAAACCAATAAATAACAGAAAAAATGGAGGAAAAAATCATGAATAACATGCCAGAAGTAAAAGTTGGAATCGTTGCAGTCAGCAGAGACTGTTTCCCGGAAAGCCTTTCTGTAAACAGAAGAAAAGCTCTTGTTGAGGCCTACACAAAGAAATATGACGCAAAGGATATTTATGAATGTCCAATCTGTATTGTAGAGAGCGAGATTCATATGGTTCAGGCTCTTGAAGACATCAAAAAAGCAGGCTGCAACGCTCTTTGTGTATACCTTGGAAACTTTGGTCCGGAGATCTCCGAGACACTTCTTGCAAAGCATTTCGACGGACCGAAAATGTTTATCGCAGCAGCAGAGGAGACACAGAATGATCTCTGTCAGGGACGTGGAGACGCATATTGCGGTATGCTGAACGCAAGCTATAACCTGCAGCTTCGCAACGTAAAAGCTTACATTCCGGAATATCCTGTTGGAGACGCAGAGGACTGCGCGGACATGATTCATGAGTTCCTGCCGATCGCAAGAGCAATCGAAGGACTGAATAATCTGAAGATCATCAGCTTTGGACCGCGTCCGCTGAACTTCCTTGCATGTAACGCACCGATCAAACAGCTTTATAACATTGGCGTTGAAATTGAAGAGAACTCTGAGCTTGACCTGTTTGAGGCATTTAACAAACACGCAGGTGACGAGCGTATTCCAGCAGTTGTAAAAGAGATGGAGGAAGAGCTTGGCGAAGGTAATAAGAAACCTGAAATCCTTGCAAAGCTTGCACAGTATGAGCTGACATTAAAGGACTGGGTTGAGGAGCACAGAGGATACCGCAAATATGTTGCCATTGCAGGAAAATGCTGGCCAGCATTCCAGACACAGTTTGGCTTTGTTCCATGTTATGTAAACAGCCGCCTTACCGCACAGGGAATTCCGGTTTCCTGCGAGGTTGATATTTATGGTACTTTAAGTGAGTTTATCGGAACTGTTGTAAGCCAGGATGCAGTTACACTTCTGGATATCAACAACACTGTTCCAAAGGATATGTATAAAGAGTCCATTGAGGGCAAATATAACTACACTCTGAAAGATACTTTCATGGGATTCCACTGCGGAAATACTGCTTCCGGAAAACTTGTTTCCTGTGAGATGAAATACCAGATGATCATGGCAAGAGCTCTTCCGGAAGAAGTAACACAGGGTACTCTGGAAGGCGATATCCAGCCTGGAGACATCACCTTCTATCGTCTGCAGAGCACTGCTGACAACAAGCTCCGCGCTTATATTGCACATGGTGAAGTGCTTCCGGTTGCTACAAGATCCTTTGGCTCTATCGGCGTATTTGCGATTCCGGAAATGGGACGTTTCTACCGTCACGTTCTTATTGAGGGAGGCTATCCGCATCACGGCGCAGTTGCTTTCGGACATTATGGAAAAGCTCTGTTTGAGGTATTCAAATACATTGGCGTTCCGGTAGAAGAGATCGGTTACAATCAGCCGGCAGGCGTAAGATATCCTACAGAAAATCCATGGGGATAAGATCATTCTCCAGGTGATAAAATTCTGAAATATACAGGCTGAAAATCCATTGCCGCAGGCCGGAGGGAATAAAAATCAGCTTTGTGAACAATAAAAGATACACGTCCCGGGGAAACCCGGGATGTGTAGTTTAAAAATAAAAACCGTACTGAAAATCGGACCGAAATAAAAGAAAGGACGGAAAATATGTACTATATTGGAATTGATCTGGGAACCTCTGCTGTAAAGCTTCTGCTTATGGAGGAATCCGGAAAAATCTGTAATATTGTATCAAAGGAATATCCATTATTTTTCCCTCATCCGGGCTGGTCGGAACAGAATCCGCAGGACTGGTTTGCTCAGAGCATGGAGGGAATGAAGGAGCTGACAAAGGATATTGACCGCAAAGAAGTTGCCGGAATCGGCTTTGGAGGTCAGATGCACGGCCTTGTAACTCTGGATGAAAATGATCAGGTGATCCGCCCTGCTATCCTCTGGAATGACGGACGTACCCAGGAGGAAACAGAGTATCTGAATAACGAAATCGGCAAGAATAAGCTGTCTGAATACACCGCAAACATTGCTTTTGCAGGCTTTACTGCCCCGAAGATTCTGTGGATGAAAAAGAATGAGCCGGACAAATTTGCCCACATCGCAAAGATCATGCTGCCAAAGGATTACCTTGCATATTGTCTGTCAGGTTCTTTCTGCACAGACGTTTCCGATGCTTCCGGAATGCTTCTTCTGGATGTTAAGAACCGCTGCTGGTCAAAGGAAATGATGGAGATCTGTGGTGTAAAAGAAGAACAGCTTCCAAAGCTTTATGAGAGCTGGCAGGTTGTGGGAACTCTCAAAAAATCCATTGCAGACGAGCTTGGATTCTCGGAAAATGTAAAGGTTGTTGCAGGCGCAGGAGACAATGCTGCCGCTGCTGTTGGAACAGGAACAGTGGGAGACGGACAGTGCAACATCTCTCTTGGAACCTCAGGAACAATCTTTATTTCCAGTAAAGATTTTGGCGTTGATGAAAACAATGCTCTTCATTCCTTCTGTCACGCAGACGGAAGCTATCATCTGATGGGATGCATGTTAAGCGCTGCCTCCTGCAATAAGTGGTGGGCAGAAGAAATCCTTCAGACAAAGGATTTTGCGGCAGAGCAGGCGCCTATCAATAAGCTTGGAGAGAACCGTGTATTCTTCCTTCCGTATCTGATGGGAGAGCGGTCTCCTCACAATAATCCGGATGCCAGAGGCGTGTTCTTTGGCATGTCCATGGACTCTACGAGAGCAGATATGACTCAGGCTGTTCTGGAGGGCGTTGCCTTTGGTCTTCGCGATTCCCTTGAGGTTGCCAGAAGCCTTGGAATTAAGATTGAACGTACCAAGATCTGCGGCGGGGGAGCAAAGAGCCCTCTGTGGAAAAAAATCATTGCCAACGTCATGAACCTGAAGGTTGATGTACTTGAGGTTGAGGAAGGACCGTCCATGGGAGGCGCCATGCTGGCGGCTGTTGGCTGCGGCGCATACCCGGATGTGGAAACCATCGGAAAGAAAATGGCTCATGTAGTGGATACGGTTGAGCCGGAACCGGAGCTGGTGGCGAAATATGAGGAACGCTACCAGAAGTTCAGAAAGCTTTATCCTGCAATGAAAGACCTGTTTTAAATTCTGTAAAAGATAATAAGGGGGCTGTAAATCCGTGTATGCGGAGTGCAGCCGTTACTGTTCACTCCGTTCACAGCAACGAGCCAAAATTCATTTCAGATTGCCTACGGCAATGGAATTTTGGCTTGTATGTCTCGGGATTTTGGCATATACATGCCAAAACACCTCGCGGGATAGAGCCGTGTGAACAGTAACGTGCAGCCTTCTTTTTTACAAAAATATTAAAAGCTATAGTAATAACCGAATGGATGTGCTACACTAAAATTAATTATACGGCTACTGTTGTTACACACAGCTTATAAAGAAGGGGAGAGAACGGAATGTCAGACGATCGTCATAAAAAAGCGCTGGATCAGGCTGTACAGAAACTTCGTACACAATTTTCCAATTATGTAACAGCAATATACTGTTACGGAAGCTATGCCAGAGGAGAACAGAAATTCTGGTCAGATGTGGATGTTCTGGTTAAGGTATCGGATGATACTTCTCCCAGAATTATGAGACAAATGAGAGCCGAAGTAATACCTGAACAGTATGATCTTCCTGAAGTGGATCTGAAATTTTCCTCAGGAGAACAATTCAGTACTAGCTACCGATTTAATGAAAATATAAAAAAGGAGGGGAAGCTGATATGGAAAAAGGACTGAGTTATTTTGACCTGGCAGAAAATGACTATCAGTTTCTTTTAAAAGATAAAAAAGAAGGCCGTGTAGGCAATATGATGACAGTTTATGGGAGAGCGAAAGGAAAAACGCTCTCCCATATTTGTCAGTACAGATATTTTTTTCTGTATTTCAGAAGCATCCATGCGGCCAGAATTATTGCCATCAGTTCGGCGGCAGGATTTGCAAGCCAGATTCCGGTAACGCCCAGAAGGGCAGGAAGAGCCAGAAGGCAGATGATCATAAAAACAAAGGATCTGGTAAAGGCAAGCATTGCGGATACCATTCCGTTATTTAGAGCAGTAAACATTCCGCTGGCAAAAATATTAAATCCAATAAATAAAAGCGCAGTAGTGCAGATGCGGTTTCCGGTTACTGCAAGCTGATAGACCGGGGAGTCCGGCTCAGTAAAAACAGATACCAGAGGTTCGGTAATAAGCAGGGAGATCAGGGCAGCGCTTACGGAGATCGCGGTAATGATCTTCAGACTGAGACGAATCAGTTTTTTCAGTTTAAAATGGTTCTGAGCGCCGTAATAATAGCTGATCATAGGCGCAGCGCCATAGGAATATCCGCTGAAAAGGGAGCTGACAAACATCAGTACATACATGATGATGGTAATAGCGGCAACTCCGTCTTCGCCGACATATTTCAGCATGGTCCAGTTAAAGATAAGAGTAGTGATTCCTGTCACCAGAGCGGTTGCCATTTCCGAACAGCCATTAGTTACTGTTTTTTTCAGTACGGAAAAACGATATACAGGTTTTACAAAGTGCAGCATGTTTTTTCTTTTGGAAAATACAGCCAATCCTGCTACAGTAGTAACTGAATAGCCGATTCCGGTTGCTACGGCAGCGCCGCCGATTCCCATTTCCAGTATCTGTATAAAAACATAATCAAGGATAATATTCGCAATTCCTCCTGCTACGGAACAGATAAAGGACAGGGAAGATTTGCCGGAGGCGATCAGGTAAAGAGAAAAATTATTCATTAAAAGGATCGGGACGGTAAAAATCAGGTAATGTCCAAGATAATCCCGGCAATAGCCCATGACTTCCAGAGAGAGCTTCATATTGGAAAAGATCATGTTCATGGCAAAGTATCCAATCGTACCCATAATAAGTCCTACCAGGACATTTACAAATATAAGACTGGTAAAATCCTGTCTGGCTTCTGTTTCTTTCTTTTCTCCCATTTTTTTCATGATAACAGCGCTGCCTCCGGTAGCCAGCATGGTAGAAACAGCAGTGACCAGGGAAATAACAGGGGCAGTGAGATTAATGGCTGAAAGAGCGTTCGTCCCGATGAGTCTTGATACAAAAAGCCCGTCTACCATGGTATAAAAGGACATAAACAGAGACATGGCTATGGTTGGCAGGGTAAAGAGTATGACATTTTTTAAAGTGACTGGTTTCTGATAGGCGTTCAGAGACTTGTCGTTTGTCTGATTCATAAGATTCCTCCTTGTGTTTTTGCTGTGCATGAGATATCATAAACTTTACAGTAAGTGTAAGGTCAAGAGGGAAATATGAAAAAACAGGAAACAGATTTAACAACATCACAGTTTGCAGCCATTCATCAGGTGAATCCCAGAACTCTGCATTATTATGATTCTGTGGGGCTGTTTTCCCCGGAAAAAAAGGGGGAGAATCAGTATCGCTACTATACTAGCCGTCAGAGCATTGATTTTGAATATATTCGTATGCTGAAAGAGCTGAATATGAGCATCAGCGAAATCCGTTCTTATGTGCAGGAGCCGGGACCGGATAAATTTATGAAGCTGGCCGATGAAAAAATAAATGAGATAAACAGAGAGATACAAAGGCTGGAAAAGACAAAAGAAGTTTTGAAGATCCGAAAGGAGCAGCTTGAAGTATGCAGCCGTGTGGACGATATGCTTATAGAACTGAAACAGCTTCCTGAGGAGTGTTTCCGGGTGATTCCTTTCGATATAAAAGAAGAAAATCTGAAAGATCTGTTTTCCTGTGCAAAGGAATGTTGGGGGATTGAACAGTGCAGAATGGGGATCGGCAGCTATATTTCTGTTGATAAGGTAAGAGAAAAGAAATTTGAAAAGTATGAAGGCGTTTTTTCTCCGGCGCTGAAAGCGGAAGAAGGAGGGGAGATTCTGATCAGGAAAAGAGGGCTTTGCCTTTGCGGTTATCAGAGAGGGATCTGGGACAGACTTCCTGAGCTTTATGAAAAAATGCTGGCATTTGCAGAGAAGGAAAATCTTGTATTAAAGGGCTTTGCCTTTGAATCCGGAATGAATGATTTTGCCATAGCAGACGATAACGATTATGTAACAAGAGTAGTGATCCCTGTAGAAGAGTCTTTCTGACGGCACGGAGGCTCCGGAAGTATAATGATCATTCTTTCCAGGTATGTGACAGAAAGTTTACTGTTGTCAAATTTATTATGTCTAATTTGTATCAGATATGTAAAAGAGAAAACCGTCCGGAGAGGGTTCATTTCCGGACGGTTTTCTGTATATTACTTATAGAGTATCTATGAGTGACCTTTGATTAGAACAGACCTGTGATCTTTCCTGTTTCGTCTACATCGATCTTCTCAGCTGCAGGTACTTTTGGAAGTCCAGGCATTGTCATGATCTCGCCGGTAAGGGCTACGATAAAGCCGGCACCTGCAGAAATCTTCAGGTTACGTACAGTTACCTCAAAGTCTGTAGGAGCGCCCAGTTTTGTCTGGTCGTCTGTCAGGCTGTACTGTGTTTTTGCAACACAGATCGGGCAGTTGCCAAAGCCAAGATCTTCAAGCTGTTTTGCCTGTTTCTGAGCGTTAGCTGTAAGAACAACTCTCTTGCCGCCGTAGATCTTCTGAACGATCTGGTTCAGTTTGTCCTCAATGGAGCCTTCCAGCTCATAGGAGTAGGAGAAGTCATCGTTTGGCTCTTCACAGAGACGGATTACTTCTTCTGCAAGCTTCAGACCGCCTTCGCCGCCTTTTGCCCATACTTCAGAAAGAGCTACGTTTACGCCCATTTCTTTACATTTTGCTTCTACAAGATCAAGCTCTGCCTTAGTGTCTGTCGGGAAAGCGTTGATCGCAACAACACATGGAAGTTTGTATACGTTTGTGATATTGCTTACATGTTTCAGAAGGTTCGGAAGACCTTTCTCAAGAGCCTCAAGGTTCTCGTTGTTCAGATCAGCCTTTGCAACACCGCCATTGTATTTCAGAGCACGAACAGTTGCAACAACAACAACAGCGTTCGGTTTCAGGCCTGCCATACGGCATTTGATGTCAAGGAATTTCTCTGCACCAAGGTCAGCGCCGAAGCCAGCCTCTGTAATTGTGTAATCAGCCAGTTTCAGAGACATTTTTGTAGCTGTTACAGAGTTGCAGCCGTGAGCGATATTAGCGAATGGTCCGCCGTGTACGATTGCAGGAACATGCTCAAGAGTCTGAACAAGGTTTGGTTTCAGAGCGTCTTTCAGAAGAGCTGTCATAGCGCCCTCTGCATGAAGATCTCCTGCTGTTACCGGTTTCTGCTCGGAAACTTTGCCGTATGTATATCCGATGATGATTCTGGAAAGACGTTCTTTCAGGTCTTTGATATCGCTTGCAAGACACAGAACTGCCATGATCTCAGAAGCAACAGTGATGTCATAGCCGTCTTCACGCGGCATACCGTTTGTCTTTCCGCCAAGGCCGTCTACTACATTACGAAGCTGACGGTCGTTCATGTCCACACATCTTCTCCATGTGATCTTTCTCGGGTCGATGTTAAGAGCGTTGCCCTGGAAAATATGGTTGTCGATCATTGCTGCAAGAAGGTTGTTTGCTGCGCCGATAGCATGGAAGTCACCTGTAAAGTGAAGGTTGATGTCTTCCATAGGAACAACCTGCGCATATCCGCCGCCTGCTGCGCCGCCTTTTACACCGAATACCGGTCCGAGAGATGGCTCACGAAGCGCAACCATAACGTTTTTGCCAAGCTTCTGCATACCGTCTGCAAGACCTACAGTTGTCGTTGTTTTTCCTTCGCCTGCCGGTGTCGGGTTGATAGCTGTAACAAGGATCAGCTTGCCGTCCTGTTTGTCTGTTTCTTTCAGAAGATTGTAGTCGATTTTTGCTTTGTACTTTCCGTACTGCTCCAGATATTTGTCGTCAATACCTGCTTTTGCAGCAATCTCAGTAATTGGTTTCATTTCGCATTCCTGTGCGATTTCGATGTCACTCTTGAATCCCATAAGTTTTGTCTCCTTTCAT
>NZ_HF999085.1:22748-71838 GCF_000433815.1 Blautia sp. CAG:257 | reverse complement strand
AGACTGTCTGAGTAAAAAAGGGCAGTATCTGAAAGTGTCAAATACTGCCCAGACGGTCGGCTTCACAAATCTCTGACTCCCCTGTGGTTATCCACGTCTCCGCCAGTTGTCAGAGATGTTTTAAATTGATGATGAAATGGTAACACATTAATTATGGTTTGTCAATAGTTTGTCAAAAAAATATCAAATATTATGTTGTATTTGTATATCTGATATAAAAAAACTGGATGAACTTTATATACATTGCACAAGTAAAGTGTGATACGACTGTGATTGTAAATCGGGAACCGTCAGAGAATTACCTGGAAGTTCCGGTGAGTTTTTTCAGAAGCCTGCAGCCGTGACTGTACAGGGAAATGTGGCTTTTGTGAAGGTCAAAGAAATATCCTGTTCCTGTAAAGCTGTCAACAGCAACTGAAAGAAAGGTTGCGTTCAGATGAGGATCAATAACAGTTTCTGCAATAGCGCTGTTGGTGGAAATTTCTTTCAGGGTTGTTTTTGTGTCTTCTGTTACCCCATTCTGATACATAATAATGATCAGACAGGCATTTTGCCTGCTGCAGTCAGAACTGTTAAAGCTGTCAATTTCACGGTCAAGTGTTGCAGACAGGTCGGTGGAATCTGTAAGCTTTATATAATAGCGAACCGAGTCTTTCCAGAAAGAGAATTTTTTGCGGTAATAATAACCGTTTTCATACTGGAATTTATTTTCGCTCAGACTCTGCTGTAAAGTCGTTCTGCTCATGGCAGGAAGAGAAGTAAGTTCCTGACCGTTCAGTTTTTTCTCCTTACGGTCTGCTTCCCACAGCACAGCATAACCGATATTTTTCAGAAGAAGAATAACTGCTGCGATACCAAAGATAACAAAGCCGCCTATAGCAATTGCATCGCCGTTTTTTACATGATACTTCTGGAAAAATATTCCGGCAATAATAAAGCCAAAGGCAATAAAGAAACAGACCAGACCGGCAAAAAACAGCAGAAGACCTCTTTTTTCAGAACGGAGCTGTTCCTGTTCGTCAAATGTTTCAGGTACCTGAGAATTTTCATCTTTCATATACAGATTTCTCCTGAGATGTAAGTGTAATATAATGATTTTATCACAGGAGATTCAGGAAAAAAAGAATAATTCTGAGGTTTTTATGGAATTATTAAAAAAATAACAGTGTGACAGACGGCTCTTTGAAAGAATTTTTATTTTGCTGTTTCTGTAAGTTTTTTCAGAAGTCGGCAGCCGTGGAAATACCAGGAAAGGCGTTTGTTGCGAAGGTCAAAGAAATAGCCGTTTCCAGTCTGGCTGTTGACAGCAACAGGAAGAAAGGATGAATCATTTTTGGGGGATATAACAGTGTCTGCAATAATAATGTTTATAGAAGAATCTTTCAGTAATTTTTTGGTAGCTGCTGTGAGATTGTCCATATACATTACGAGAATCAGACAGGAGGCAGTGTTTCTTCCTTTCCGACAGATACCGTCAAATCTGTCAACTTCCTGATCTATGGTTTCTTCCAGATTCCAGGACGGAATCAGCCGAAAGTAGTAATGGACAAAGCAAAGCTGCCAGAAGGAAAATTTTTTTCGGTAATAATAGCCATTTCCGTCGTTTTTAAACTGGTTGGAGAGAAGGAGATACTGAAGGGATGGATGGCTGATAGAAGGAAGCACAGTTAATTTGCGGCGTATGAGCTTGTTCTTTTTAACAGCAGATTCCCACATCAGACCATCGAAGAAATTTTTTACAATAAGGAATAGGCCTATAGTAGAGAAAATAAAAAATCCTATAATGAAAATGCGGTCTCCATCCGGAGAATTACTTAAATGAAGATCATTGATCAAAACGGCTATCAGGATACAAACAAAGCTGATAAAAACACAGACCCATCCGGCAAAAAACAGTCGAAGCCCTCTTTTTTCAGGGCGGAACTGTTCCTGCTCGTCAAAGGTTTCAGGTACCTGAGAGTTTTCATCTTTCATAGATAGATTCCTCCTGAGATGTAAGTGTAATATAATGATTTTATCACAGAAAATTCTGAAAAAAAAGAATAATCTGCATTTTAAGAAAATATTAAAAAATAACAGTGTGACAGGTGGATGTTCCTGCTGCAATATCACATGGTGGCATAAATATGAAATGAACAGATGCCAATAAAAGCGTAATGGATACCTATAAAGAAAAGAAGAGACACGCTGGATTCTGTGAACAATATCCGGATTTGTCGATATAATAAATAATATGCTGCTATTCGCATCAGCCTGGTCAGAATGCTATATGAACAGCACCAAAGCACAGTCAGATAGGTCTGTAGAATTGTGAATATCTTGACATTTTTGAAAGACCATGATATAAAAAAATAGAATTAAGTGTTGATTTTACAGATATCCGGAGATAGCTGTAAGAATCGGTGAAAAGGGAAACAGGTGAGAATACTGTGCGGTGCCGCCGCTGTGAGCGCATAGAAGCAGTTTTGCTTCACTGCATTTCATACAGGAATGTGGGAAGGAGCAGAACAATATTGCTGCGCGAAGCCAGAAGACCTGCTTAGTTCTTTTTTGCATCCACGGGCCATGGTCATGCAGAAAAACAAGGGGATACTGTATCCATATATGGGAAAACAGATGCACTGTCGGCCGAAAGGCGGCAGTGTTTTTTTGTTTACCAGGAAAGTAGTACATTCTGTACTAATCTTCCTAGTAAACACAAAACGCTCCGCGAGGATGCGACCGGATGCATGCGGAATATGACTGCCTACGGCAGTCTGCATCTGGCACGCAAAGCAGAACAAGTCCCTCAAGGATTGAGGGATTTAGGGAGTGATAAGCGGACTTGTCCGCTTTGTTCTGTAGAGGATAAGTAAAGATGGGCCGGATTATATTTTCAGGAGGAAAAAACAATGTGTAACAAAAAAATGCTCAGTATGATGATGGCTGCGGTTATGACAGTGGGAGTGAGTGCAGGGACGGTATCAGCAGAGACTGATTATGAACCAGTAACTATTACTTTGAATTTACAGCGTTCAGGTCTGGGAGAGAATGTAGAGTATACATTTACAGAAAAGCCATCTGCGGTAGTAGCATCCGGGGAACAAATGGCGGATCTTTTCTTTGATCTGGGGCTGGAGGATCAGATGGCAGGCTATACAAAAGGAAACTGCTGGAGCACAAAATCAGAATTTCCGGCAAGCGAGAAAGTTCCTCAGCTTCTGGAACCGGGACAGGCTCTTTCTAATATGTCAAAAGAAAAACTTCTGGAAACTGGTTGTGATTTTCTGATTGGCTGGGATTCTGTATTTGCAGATAAAAGCTTTAATAAAGACTTCTGCGAGGAAAATGGTATTGCAATGTATTTCCCGTATGTATGTTCAGATCAGGCCACCTTTGAAGATCTTTATAAAGATTACGAAACTCTTGGAAAGATTTTTCAGGCAGAGGATGTGGCAGCAGAAAAAGTACAGGCTATGAAGGACAAGATTCAGTCAGTGAAGGAAACCATTGGCGAGGATGCTTATAAAGATCCGGTAGAAGTGTTTGTTTATGATTCCGGTGAGGATGCACCTTTTACTGCATGCCAGGGAATGCCGGGAGATATCCTGAAGCTTGCAGGCGGTATTTCCATTTTTGATGATATTGAAAAAGGCTGGGCAACTCCTTCCTGGGAAGAAGTGATTGAACGTGATCCGGAAGCTATTGTAATTCTGGATTATACAGGTAAGGATGATATTGCTGCCAAAAAAGAATTTCTGGAAACCAGCGAGTATACAAAAGATCTCACAGCAGTAAAAGAAGGCAGAATTTATTCCGCAAGCTGCAGTGACATGCAGGGGTCAGCAGGAAGCGCGGCTACAGTGGAGCAGATTGCACAGCAGCTTTATCCGGATATGTTTAAATAAGAGGATGTTATGAAAAAGAGATCAACAGCAGGCGGGAGGAGGCATTTTGCCGTCCTTCTGCTTTTTATATTAGGGATGATCGCTGTTTTTACCTGTATTTCTGTGACTATGGGGGCAGTAGAAATATCACCGGTAAATATTGTGAAGATCATTATTAATAAAAGTTTTGGGCGTGAAATTTTTGATGCAGCATGGGAGACAAAAACAGAAAATATTATCTGGAATATCCGTTTCCCGAGAGTTCTGCTGGCATTTATTGTAGGAGCCGGACTGTCGCTGTGCGGAGTTCTGATGCAGGCTCTCACAAAAAATTCCCTGGCTGATCCTTATGTGCTTGGAATTTCTTCTGGAGCATCGGCAGGAGCGGTCTGCGCTATGGTACTTGGAATGTTCAGCATTTTTGGAGGCTATTCTGTGATTGTGGGAGCGACAGCCGGAGCAGCGCTTTCGATTATTATGTCCATGAAGATCGCTTCTGTTCGGGGACGTATCACATCCACCCAGCTGGTATTGGCAGGAATAGCCACTTCGGCTCTGTTTTCAGCCATAACAAATTTAATAGTGTATGGCGGGGGCGCGTCAGATAAGACAAAGACAGCGCTTTACTGGATGGTAGGGTCTCTGAGCGGAGCTACCTGGTCCCGGCTGCATTATGTGGCAGTGGTATTTATTATTGCAGTGGCAGTGATTTTTCTGTTTGCAAAAGAGCTGGATGTACTTCTTTTGGGAGATGATGCGGCAGAAAATCTGGGAGTGGATACCCGGAAGTTAAAATGGGTTATTATTGCTGCTTCTACAGTACTTACAGGAGTGGTGGTATCGGTCAGCGGAGTAATCGGATTTATCGGTCTTGTTGTGCCTCATATGATGAGGGGAGTTGCCGGTTCAGCACATAGAAGACTGATTCCGCTGGCACTTCTGGGAGGCGGACTGTTTGCTGTGATCGCAGATCTTCTTTCCAGAGTGCTGATTGCTCCGGAAGAATTGCCGGTGGGAGTGATATCGGCTTTTTTTGGAGCGCCTTTTTTCCTGTATCTGATCCGGAAAGGGAGCAGAGAAAAGATGTGAGGGAGGTTATGAGACAGTGAGTTTAGAGGTAAAAACTTTGGATTATGAGATCCGGGGAAAAGAAATTTTAAAGGATATTTCTCTTGAAATTCATACGAAAGAATTCGTAGGGCTGGTAGGACCAAATGGCTGTGGCAAATCCACTCTTCTGAAAAATATTTACCGAACTCTTCGTCCAAAGTATAATACAGTATTTATTGACGGAAATGATATTTTAAAACTGTCTTCCAGAAAAATGGCCCGGGAGCTTGCAGTAATGGCTCAGGAAAATAATATGGAATTTGATTTTAAGGTTCAGGATATGGTAATGTTCGGACGTTATTCTCATAAAAAATTTCTTCAGGGAGATACGTCCCGGGACAGGGAATTATGTGCGGAATATCTTGCGGAAGTGGGACTGGAGGGATATGAAAACAGATCTTATCTCAGTCTGTCAGGAGGCGAAAAACAGAGAGTGCTTTTGGCCAGAGTGCTGATTCAGGAAAGTCGGTACATTATTCTGGATGAGCCGACCAATCACCTGGATATCAGTTATCAGTATCAGATTATGGATATTTTGAAAAAACAGGAGGCAACAGTATTTTCTTCTGTTCATGATCTGAATCTGGCAGCTCTTTACTGTGACAGGATTCTTTTTATGTATCAGGGGAAGATCGTGGACGACGGAACTCCGGAAGAGGTTCTCACTTCAGAGAACCTCTGGAAATATTTTCAGATCAGGGCTCAGATTTCCCGGAATCCGGCAACTGGAAAGCTTCAGATTTATTATCTTCCAGATTGGATATAAAGAACATTTTTATCAGTGTCTTTTCCGGAACTGAGAAACCAGAAACAGGACTACGCCCACCACCAGGATAACAGGCAGCAGAAAGCTGAGTACCATAAACAGAAGCGCAAGAACAGCTGCCGCCGCCGCGATCACGATCAGCTTTCCGTACCAGGTGGAAAGATCCAGATGGTAGTGCCGGTGTTTGGGCTGGCCGTATTCACTGTCCGACTGATTTCCATAACCTGTGTTTTCGGTATGGTAAATATCCTGTCCTGAATAATCCGAGGTATTGGTTCCGGAAAAAACAGAAGGCTCTGCATCGGTATCGATCAGGGTTTTGGCAATCAGTCTGGGATCGCCCAGTGAATCCAGAACCTGTTTTTCCTTCTGTCCCCTTTTTATGGCATCCTGTATATAATCATGGTAATATTGTGTATGCGCAGAGGCTTTTGCCTCCGGCATCTGGTCTGAAAGCTGCTCGTATAAAATATTAAGAAATTCTTTTTTTGTCATGTTTATCTCCCGAAATCGTTATGAACGTTATTTTATTTTTGTGCAGACTTCCTCTGTATATCAGAAGAAAGTTTTATTCTATAAGCAAACATATTTTTTAAAGCTGAATAAGGATTTTGAAAATCTGTGTTTATTATGGGGAACATGGAAGGATTCTTCCTTTATGCCTGTCTGACACAGAGCTTTCTGCTTAATATCTGATAAATGTGTATGCATAGAATTACTGATATTTTATCATACAGAAAGAAATCATAATAGTTTTTGAAATATTAAATTTCCATAAAACAATTCAGAAGGTCCGGTAAATTTCATGGAAACAGAAGGATGATTTTTTAGGGCTGTTCCGTAAAAATAGCTTGTATACATTCTTTCCAGGTTATAAAATAAAAAACAGATGGTCTGATCATGTTTTTATGAAAAGGGAAACCAGTACAAAAAGGCAGGAGGCAGGAAACATGTTACGAACTTTTCTTGTGGAAGATGAAATTGTTGTCAGGGAGACCATAAAAAAGATGATTCCCTGGGAGCAGTATGGATATGAGCTGGTTGGCGAGGCTCCGGACGGGGAAGTGGCTCTTCCAATGATAAAAAATTTGAAGCCGGATCTTCTGATCACGGATATTAAAATGCCGTTTATGGACGGGCTGACCCTGTGCCGTATGGTGAGAAAGGATTTTCCTGAGATGAAAATAGTGATTCTCAGCGGATATGACGATTTTAATTATGCAAAGCAGGCGATAGCCATAGGGGTAGAAGATTATCTTTTAAAGCCCATTACAAAAAATGCATTTCTGGAGCGTCTGACAGAAATACGGGAACGCTGGGAGAGAGAAAAAGGACAGCGGGACTATTATGAAAAGTTCCGCAGGGAGATTCAGGAATACGAAAGAAATGCAAGCAGAGATTTTTTTGAAGCTCTTGTCAGCGGAAAAATGGATGTGGGAGAAATCTACAGACAGGCAGAGCGGCTAGGGCTTGATATTGTTGCAGAAGTCTACAATATCATTCTTTTTACAATGGATACCGGAACGGAAAGCTATGATATTTCTGAAGCGTACTCTGAGTGTGAAGCTCAGAGAAGAGAAAAAATGGAAGCTTTTTTTGTGGACAATGCAAATGCCATGCTCTTCCGTAACAATGCGTTCAGCTATGGCGTTCTTGTAAAGGAAAAGAGAGACGCGCTTTCTGAAAATACAGAAAAATGTGTGGAGTTTTTTAAGGGGATTATGAAGGGCGAAAGGGAGCAGGACTGGTTTCTGGCAGTGGGACAGCCGGTAGAAAGACTGAGCAGTATCAAATCCAGTTATTATACAGCTTCCAAAACCTTTGCAAGGCGTTATCTTTATGACGGCTCTGTTCTCTATTATAAGGATCTGAAACAGGAAGATACCAAAAGGGATAACAGCCCTTTTCTGAAAAAAATTGACATCAATGCCCTGAATCCGGCCACTCTGGAACGATTTCTGGGAAGTGGGCTTCTGGATGAGACAGAGGACTTTGTAAGAGATTATTTTCAGGCTATCGGCTATGAGGCAATGGAATCTCTGGTGTTCCGCAATTATGTGATATTGAATGTAAGGTTTTCTGTTCTGGGATTTTTGCAGAAATTAGGCTGCGAACCGGGCAGACTGGAAGGACAGGATACAGAGCAGGAGTTGATGGAAAGGGCTCAATCCATGGAAACTGCCAAAAAATACGCTCAGGATATTATCCGGAAGGCAATTATGCTTCGGGATGAGAACTCGGGAAACAGAAACCGGAGTATCCTGAAATCAGCCATTGAATATATTGATACTCATTATATGAATGAAAGTCTTTCTCTGAATACTGCCGCTCAGGTGGCAAACATCAGCGCCAATCATTTCAGTGCTCTGTTCAGTCAGAATATGGGACAGACATTTATAGAATATCTGACAGCTCTCAGAATGGAGCATGCAAGGGAGCTGCTCCGGTGTACCGGAAAACGTTCCAGTGAGATCGCAGCAGAGGTTGGATATAAAGACGCCCATTATTTCAGCTATCTATTTAAGAAGACACAGGGAATGACGCCAAGTGAATACCGTAAAACCAGGGAGGACAGAGGATGAAGAAGATCCGGCTGGAAACAAAAATAAAAAGAATCCTTCTCGGTACGCTGGTGCCCATGGTGGTATTAATGCTTCTGCTTCTGGCTATTGTTTCCAGGTATATTTCACAGTATGACAGACTTCTTGAGAATCTTGCTATCAGCAGTGAATTTAATCTTCATTTTAAGGATGATGTTGATCTTGGCATGTACTCTATTGCTGTAGGAACAGAGGAAAACAGCTATTTGCCTGAAGTGATGAAAAGTGTCAGGGATGCAGAAAAAATCTTGAACAAGCTGAAAGAAAATACATCCAGCAGTGAGAGCCGTAAAAATCTGAAGCATCTGGAAAGTTATCTGAAAAACCTTGAAAAAAGAATGGTGGAATTGACAGAGATCACTGAGTATGACCAGAAAATGGCTTCCATGGACAACAATATCCGGATTCTGACCCGTCTTATTGTAGAGGAAATGCAGAATTTTATTTATAACGAATCCATGTATCTGGTTCATATGGAGTCTCTTATGACACAAAGAGTCTATATGCTGGTGGGCGGCGTTGTGGTTCTGTTTGTGGTTACAGTAGGTATTATGCTGCGCCGTTCTTTTCGGTTTTCAAGAAGCATTACAAGACCTGTGACAGAAATCCTTGGAAATGTCAGGGAAGTAGGACGGGGAAATTTTGAGATTTCTGAAGTCGATACTGACAGTATGGAAATTGAGGAGCTGGATGCAGGAATCCGAAGGATGGCAGAGAAGATCGAGCAACTGCTGCAGAGTGTAAAAAAGGAAGAAGAAATGCAGCATCTGACACAGCTTCAGCTTCTTCAGGCTCAGGTGAACCCTCACTTTCTCTATAATACGCTGGACACCATTATCTGGCTGATCGAAGGGGGACAGAATGACGATGCTGTGGAAATGATCTCCAATCTGTCTGTATTTTTCAGGACCTCACTTTCAAAGGGAAACGATGTGATCACCCTTTCCGAGGAAAAAAGACATACAGTCAGTTATCTGGAGATCCAGCAGTCCAGATACCGGGATATTCTGGAATTTGAGATTCATATTCCGGAAGAATTTAATGAAGTTATGGTTCCAAAGCTGACGCTTCAGCCTTTGGCTGAAAACGCTCTGTATCATGGAATAAAAAACAAAAGAGGCGGGGGAAAAATACTGATCGAGGGAGAGAAAAGAGGGGACGATCTGATCCTGAGGGTAACGGATAATGGGCAGGGTATGAAAAAAGAGCGTCTTCTGGAAATTCAGCATGCGATCCGCACAGGAGAACGGGCCGGATTTGGACTTTCGGCAGTGGCAGAGCGGCTGAGACTTTATTATGGGGCCGGATATGGAATGGAGATTCATTCAGAGGAAGGCAGAGGTACTGTAATTGAAATTCGTATTGGTAAAAAAATTAACCTCTCATCATAAATAAATCAACTTTAATCGTAAAAAAATCAATTTGTTAAATTGAAAACAAAAAATTGATAAAAGACCATACATTTTTCCGAAAATATTCTATGGAGTTTTTGGTGGTTTTCGCTATAATAAAGACATCTTAAAAAACACCGAACCAAAAAGTAAAGGGAGGAAACGGAACATGAAGAAAAAAATTATGGCAGCAGTTATGACAGCAGCAATGGTAGCAGGACTTGCAGGCGCAACAAGCGTATATGCGGCAGAGGATACTATTACAGTTGGATTTTCACAGGTTGGCGCAGAATCTGACTGGCGTACAGCAAATACTGAGTCCATGAAATCCACATTCTCTGAGGAAAACGGATATGAGCTGATCTTTGACGATGCACAGCAGAAACAGGAGAACCAGCTGACTGCAATCCGTAACTTCATCCAGCAGGAGGTTGATTATATTCTTCTTGCTCCTGTAACTGAAACCGGATGGGATACAGTTCTTCAGGAAGCAAAGGATGCCGGAATCCCGGTTATCATTGTTGACCGTATGGTTGATGTTTCTGATGACAGCCTTTATACTACATGGATCGGAACAGACGCTCTTCTGGAGGGTCGTAAAGCAGCAGAATGGCTGAACGCATACGCAACAGCAAAAGAGATCAAACCAGAGGATCTTCATATTGTAGATATTCAGGGAACAATCGGTTCCACAGCTCAGATCGGACGTACACAGGGTCTTGAGGAAGGCGTAGAGAAATATGGCTGGGATCTTCTCGAGCAGCAGTCCGGTGAGTTTACTCAGGCAAAAGGACAGGAAGTTATGGAGTCCATGCTGAAGAAATATGACAATATCAATGTTGTATACTGTGAGAACGACAACGAAGCATTCGGCGCAATCGACGCTATTGAGGCTGCCGGCAAAACAGTAGGAACTGACATTGCAAACGGTGAAATCCTGGTTATCTCCTTTGATACAACAAACGCTGGTCTTACAGACACTCTGAACGGAAAAATTGCCTGTGATGTAGAGTGCAACCCACTTCACGGACCACGTGCAGAAGAACTGATCAAAGCTCTTGAAGCTGGTGAAGAAGTTGAGAAACTGAACTATGTAGACGAGGAAATCTTTGCATCTGACGATACTGTTGCTTCTGTAACAGCAGTAAACAGCCTTGAAGAAGAAGGCGAATATGCAGTTACACCGATCACACAGGAAATCATTGACGGACGTGCATATTAATTACAGAGCAGACTGACAACAAAAGTGGAAGCAGATAGGAAAGTCTGAGAAACAGGAAGTGAATCCGGAGCGTGGTACATAATTCGGAGAACCCGGATCAGTGGACCACGCTCCTTTTGCGCTCAAAATCAGAGAAGAAAATCTGTTTTTGGCATATTTTATATGATTTTACAGATAATTATAAAAATTTAGGGAAAGCAGGTGGAAAGAATATGGAACAGAATGTTGTGCTGGAAATGCGTGATATCAGTAAAAATTTCACCGGTGTCCGTGCTCTTTCCCATGTGGATTTCACTTTGCGTAAAGGCGAGATCCATGCGTTAATGGGAGAAAACGGTGCAGGAAAATCTACGTTGATCAAGGTTCTGACAGGCGTTCATGAATTTGAAAGCGGAAGCATCCGCATGGCTGACAAAGAAAAAAATATCATCAATCATTCCCCGCAGGAGGCGCAGGAAAACGGAATCAGTACCGTATATCAGGAGGTCAATCTGTGCCCGAACCTGACTGTGGCTGAGAATCTTTTTATTGGGCGTGAACCCCGTAAAATGGGAATGATCAACTGGAAAGAAATGAATAACCGTTCTGAAAAGCTTCTGGAAAGTCTTGACATTCACGTACCGCCTACCCAGATGCTGGATGAGTGTTCAGTGGCTATTCAGCAGATGATCGCCATTGCCCGTGCAGTGGATATGAAATGTCAGGTACTGATCCTGGATGAGCCGACCTCTTCGCTTGATGATGACGAGGTTGAAAAGCTGTTTGTCCTTATGAGAAGACTTCGGGATGAGGGAGTTGGAATTATCTTTGTTACTCATTTCCTGGAACAGGTTTATGCAGTTTGCGACAGGATCACAGTTCTTCGTAACGGCGAGCTGGTAGGCGAATATGAGACAAAGGATCTGCCGAGAGTCATGCTGGTAGCCAAGATGATGGGCAAAGACTTTGATGATCTTGCTGATATTAAGAGCGCTCATGAAGGAAAGAAGCCGGAGGCTTCAGTTCCGGTAATTGAAGCAGAAGGACTTGGACATAAGGGAACCATTAAACCATTCAATATTAAGATCAATAAAGGCGAGGTAATCGGTCTTACCGGTCTTCTGGGCTCCGGCCGTTCCGAGCTGGTACGCGCTATTTACGGTGCAGACAAGGCAGACTGCGGAAAACTGAAGGTCAACGGAAAAGAAGTAAAGATCAACAGTCCTCTGGAGGCCATGAAGCTTGGTATGGCATATCTTCCTGAAGACCGCAAAGCAGAAGGTATTATCGCAGACCTTTCCGTAAGAGAAAATATCATCATTGCCCTTCAGGCAAAAAAAGGTATGTTCCATCCGTTAAGCAGAAAGGAAATGGAAGAGGCGGCAGATAAATACATTGACATGCTTCAGATTAAAACAGCTGACCGCGAGACTCCGATCAAGAGCCTTTCCGGCGGCAATCAGCAGAAGGTGATCCTTGGCAGATGGCTTCTGACAAACCCGGAATACCTGATTCTGGACGAGCCCACAAGAGGTATTGACATTGGTACAAAGACAGAGATCCAGAAAATTGTCCTTGATCTTGCGGATCAGGGAATGGCAGTGACCTTTATTTCCTCAGAGGTAGAGGAAATGCTCCGTACCTGTTCCCGTATGGCAGTGCTCCGGGACGGAGAAAAGGTGGGAGAGCTGGAAGAACATGAGCTTTCTCAGAGCAGCATTATGAAAGCCATTGCAGGAGGTGACGATAAAGATGAATAAAAGCAGATTAAAACAGATCACAGGCGCAAGGCTTTTTCTCCCCATCGTATGCCTGATCGCCGTGCTTCTGATCAATGTAATAAAAACACCGGACTTCTTCCATGTATCTATTCAGAACGGCGTCCTTTACGGATACATTATTGATGTTATCAACCGTGCTTCCGAGCTGGTTATCCTTGCAGTGGGCATGACTCTTGTTACAGCCGCTTCCGGCGGACAGGATATCAGTGTAGGCGCAGTAATGGCAGTGGCGGCAGCGGTTTGCTGTCAGATCCTTTCCGGCGGACAGGCCTCTGTTACCGAGTATCAGAATTCCATTATCCTTGCAGTAGTGGCAGCTCTTCTTGCATCAGCTCTCTGCGGCGCCTTTAATGGATTCCTGGTAGCCAAGCTGCGTATCCAGCCTATGGTAGCAACACTGATCCTGTATACGGCAGGACGTGGTATCGCACAGCTTGTTACAGCAGGACAGATTACTTATGTCCGCGTGGATTCCTACAAAATGGCAGGAGGCTACATTGGCAGATGCCCGATCCCCACACCGGTTTTCTTTGCTGTAATAACAGTCATTGTTGTTGCTCTGATCCTGAAAAAAACAGCTCTTGGGCTTTATATTGAAAGCGTTGGTATTAACGGCAAGGCAGCCCGTCTGGTCGGTTTGAATTCCACGATGATTAAATTTCTGACCTATGTGATCTGCGGCGTTCTGGCAGGTATTGCAGGAATCGTTGCATCCAGTCGTATTTATTCTGCAGATGCAAATAACATTGGTCTGAATCTTGAGATGGATGCGATCCTTGCGGTTGCTCTCGGCGGAAACTTCCTGGGCGGCGGTAAATTCAGCCTGGTAGGTTCTGTGATCGGCGCCTATACCATTCAGGCTCTTACAACAACTCTTTACGCAATGAATGTAAAGGCGGATCAGCTTCCGGTATACAAGGCTATTGTAGTTATTATCATCGTAACTCTTCAGAGTGAAGTATTTAAGAAATTTATCGCCGGACTGAAAAGCAGAAAAGTATCCGGCGCAGCAGCAGAAGGAGGTCAGAAGGCATGAAACAGAAAAAGAAAATGACAAATACAGGCTTCCTTTTGCTGATCACAATCATCCTGTTTTTTGCAATGTACGCTGCGGGAATGGTAGTATTCTGGGACAGCGGATTTAATAAGATTCAGACGTTTTTGAACCTGTTTGTATCCAATGCAGGACTCCTTGTTATTTCCTGCGGACTTACCATTGTTATGATAACAGGAGGAATTGATATTTCCGTAGGCTCTGTAACGGCCCTTGTGTGTATGGTAATGGCAGACCTTATGGAAAACAAAGGTGCAAGCGCTTATGTTGCAGTTGCAGTTGCTCTTGGCATCGGACTTCTGTTCGGTATTGTACAGGGCTTTCTTGTAACCTATATGGGTATCCAGCCCTTTATCGTAACACTGGCAGGAATGTTCTTCGGACGAGGCCTTACTGCTATCATCAGCACAGATATGATCGCTATTAAAAACAAGGTATTTCTCAGCTGGGCAAACTACCGTTTTTATATGCCTTTTGGTTCCACCAACAAAAAAGGTAAATTTATTCCGGCATACATACCGCCTACCGTTATTATTGCGCTGATCGTAGTGGTTCTCTGTGCAATCCTTTTGAAATACCGTAAATTCGGACGTAAGCTTTACGCTATCGGCGGAAACAAGCAGAGCGCTCTGATGATGGGACTTGATGTGAAAAAAACAATGTTTAAGGCTTATGTTCTTGACGGATTTCTGGCAGGTCTGGGCGGTTTCTTATTCTGCCTGAACAGCTGTGCAGGTTTTGTTGAGCAGGCAAAAGGACTGGAAATGGATGCGATCTCTTCGGCAGTTATCGGCGGAACACTGCTTTCCGGAGGTGTGGGAACTCCGATCGGAACCATGTTCGGTGTTCTGATCAAGGGAACTATCTCAAGTCTTATTACAGCGCAGGGAACACTTTCCAGCTGGTGGGTAAGAATCGTGCTTTCCGCGCTTCTGTGCTTCTTTATTGTGATCCAGTCTGTACTGGCTTCTGCAAAAAAGAAAAAATAAAAAAGAAAGATGATCGGACCGTAATAACCGGCGCGAGAAAAAGAAATGGGCTGCTTTTAAGCAGCCCTGATATCGAGGAGGAAATGTGAAATGAAGACAGGGAGAAATTATAAATTCTGGTTTTGTACAGGATCTCAGGATCTGTATGGGGATGAGTGTCTTAGAAAGGTTGCAGAACATTCCAGGATCATTGTGGAAGAGCTGAATAAATCCGGCATATTTCCTTTTGAACTGGTGTGGAAACCCACTCTGATCACCAATGAGCTGATTCGCAAAACCTTTAATGAAGCCAATGCAGATGAAGACTGTGCAGGTGTGATTACCTGGATGCACACATTTTCTCCTGCAAAATCCTGGATTTTGGGACTGAAGGAATACAGAAAGCCTCTTTGCCATCTGCATACCCAGTTTAATCAGGAGATTCCCTACGATACCATTGATATGGACTTTATGAATGAAAACCAGTCTGCTCACGGAGGCAGAGAGTATGGCCATATTGTGTCGCGTATGGGAATTGAGAGAAAGGTGATCGTAGGACACTGGGCAGACAGAAAGGTTCAGGAACGGCTGGCATCCTGGATGCGTACAGCAGTGGGAATCATGGAAAGCAGCCATATCCGTGTGTGCCGTGTGGCTGACAATATGAGAAACGTGGCAGTTACGGAAGGGGACAAAGTAGAGGCGCAGATCAAATTCGGCTGGGAAGTTGACGCTTATCCGGTCAATGAGGTTGCAGAATATGTAAAAGATGTAAGCAAAGCAGATATTGATGTTTTAGTGGAAGAATATTATAATAAATATGACATTCTTCTTGAGGGAAGAGACCCGGAAGAATTCAGACGTCATGTGGCAGTTCAGGCAGGTATTGAGATCGGTTTCGAACGCTTCCTGGAAGAAAATAATTATCAGGCAATAGTGACACATTTCGGTGATCTGGGAGCTTTGCAGCAGCTTCCGGGACTGGCAATGCAGCGCCTGATGGAAAAAGGCTACGGATTTGGAGCGGAAGGCGACTGGAAAACAGCCGCGATGGTCCGTCTTATGAAGATCATGACAGCAGGGATCAGGGATGCAAAGGGAACCTCCTTTATGGAAGATTATACATACAATCTGGTGCCCGGCAGAGAAGGAATTCTGCAGTCTCATATGCTGGAAGTTTGTCCGAGCATTTCCGATGGAAAAGTCGGCATTAAGGTTTGCCCGCTTTCCATGGGGGACAGAGAGGATCCGGCAAGACTTGTGTTTACTTCCAAAACAGGTCCGGCCATTGCCACCTCTCTTGTAGATTTGGGAGACCGTTTCCGACTGATCATCAATGATGTAGAGTGTAAAAAAGCAGAGAAACCAATGCCGAAGCTTCCGGTAGGAAGTGCGTTCTGGACTCCGATGCCGGATCTGGCAACAGGAGCAGAGGCATGGATCCTTGCGGGAGGCGCACATCATACTGCATTTTCCTATGACCTGACAGCGGAACAGATGGGTGACTGGGCGGCTGCAATGGGAATTGAGGCTGTATACATTGACAAAGACACAACCATCCGTAATTTTAAGAATGAACTGAGATGGAACGAGGTTGCATTCCGTAAATAACCGGATGGAGGACTAAGGAAAATTCGGGAGGATTTACAATGGGTGTAAACGAAGCAAAGAATTCAATAAAGAATAATAAAACAGCTCTGGGTATTGAGTTTGGTTCTACAAGGATCAAGGCGGTCCTGGTAGATGAAAATAACATGCCTATTGCATCAGGAAGCTATGACTGGGAGAACCGTCTGGAAAACGGAATCTGGACCTATCATCTGGAGGATATTCATGCAGGACTTCAGGGCAGCTACCGGGCTCTTGCCGAGAATGTAAAAGAACAGTATGGCGAAGAGCTTACCAGCGTGGGCGCGCTTGGTGTCAGCGCCATGATGCACGGATACATGCCGTTTAATAAAGACGGCGAGCTTCTGGTTCCTTTCCGTACCTGGAGAAACAATATCACAGGACAGGCTTCTGAGGAACTGATGGAGCTGTTTCAGTATAATGTTCCTCAGAGATGGAGTATTGCGCATCTTTATCAGGCAATCCTGAATAAGGAAGAGCATGTGAAAGATATTGATTATATGACAACTCTGGAGGCATATATCCACTGGAAGCTGACAGGGAAAAGGATCCAGGGAATCGGAGACGCTGCCGGAATGTTCCCGGTTGATTCTGAAACAAAAGATTACAACGAGGAAATGGTGCAGAAGTTTGATAAGCTGGTGGAGCCATATGGCTTCCCGTGGAAGCTTCGCGATATTATGCCTCAGGTCATGGTAGCAGGACAGGACGCAGGCTGTCTTACAGAGGAAGGCGCAAGACTTCTGGATCCTTCCGGAAAGCTTCAGGCCGGAATTCCCATGTGTCCTCCTGAGGGTGATGCGGGAACAGGAATGGTTGCCACAAACAGCGTAAGACAGAGAACCGGAAATGTTTCAGCAGGAACTTCTGTTTTTGCTATGATCGTTCTGGAAAAAGCTCTTTCCAGACCTTATAAAGAAATTGATATGGTCACAACACCGGCCGGAGATCCGGTTGCCATGGCACATTCCAACAACTGTACTTCAGATCTGAATGCCTGGGTAAATGTATTTAAGGAATTTGCAGAAGCTATGGGCATGGAAGTGGACATGAACAAACTGTTTGGAACACTGTACAACAAGGCTATGGAAGGTGATGCGGACTGCGGCGGTCTTCTGTCCTACTGTTATTTCTCCGGAGAGCATATGACCGGATTTGAGGAAGGACGTCCTCTGTTTGTCCGTTCTCCGGAAAGCAGATTCACACTGGCAAACTTTATGAGAACCAATCTGTATACCTGCCTTGGCGCCATGAGAGTAGGCCTGAATATTCTGCTTGATAAGGAGCAGGTAAAGATTGACCGGCTTCTGGGACACGGAGGTCTGTTTAAAACAAAAGGCGTTGGACAGCAGATCCTTGCAGACGCTGTAAATGCCCCGGTTTCTGTTATGGAGACAGCAGGAGAGGGCGGCGCCTGGGGAATTGCTCTTCTGGCTTCCTATCTGATCAATAAAGAAGAGGGAGAGACTCTTCCGGACTTCCTGGACAGCAGGGTGTTTGCCGGAAATGAGGGAAGTACTCTGGATCCAAAGCCGGAAGGTGTGGAAGGCTTTAATATATTTATGGAAAGATATATGAAAGGTCTGAACATTGAAAAAGCAGCAGTAGAGTCTGAAATCTGGTAAAAATAACAAAATAAAAAAGTTCCCGATTTTCATTTGTACGAAAATCGGGAACTTTTTGTCTTGTTACAGAAACTGCTGATCATGGCTATGAGGTATGTTCAAAGCAGTTATAAAGTACAGTTTTAATAAGGTCTTCCGGTAAAAATAGCTACAGATCTCGGCCTCATAATGAAATTTCCTGTAATCCGTATTTCCTGCCCCTGAGGGTAAAAATATCGTCCCTGTCCATCGCCGTAAGTATTGACGCTCAGATACCAGAATCCACGTTTGTGAAGATCAGGAAGTGTGATGGAAACATCTTCCCAGTAGGAATTAACCGCAATATATACAAGATCATCTTTTCCTTTTTCACGGTCATATCCTGCAAAGCTTACAGCAAAGGTATAAGCATCTCTTGGAATGGAGATATCCTGTGCGTTTACATTATGGGTGTGGATAGAGTCCATGCCGCATACTGCATCAGGAAGTTTTTTACGGATAACAAGATGATCTTTTCTGTAGGAAATCATAAACCTGAAAAATTCAAACAGATCTTTGTTTTTTTCCAGAAGAGTCCAGTCCAGCCAGGAAATTTCGTTATCCTGACAGTAACTGTTGTTATTTCCGTACTTGGTATTTCCGAATTCGTCACCGGCAAGGAACATAGGTGTTCCGCGGCTGCACAAAAGCACTGCGCAGGCGTTTCGTATCATGCGGTATCGAAGCTTCAGAACCTCGGGATCGTTTGTCTCACCCTCTGCGCCGCAGTTCCAGCTTCGGTTGTCGTTTGCCCCGTCTGTGTTGTCCCAGCCGTTATTTTGATTGTGCTTTTCGTTATAAGAATAAAGATCATACAGAGTAAAGCCGTCGTGGCAGGTCAGAAAGTTGACACTGGAATTATAGCCTGCGTAATTGCCCCCCTGTGAATCCTTGTACATACCGTAAAGATCGCCGGAGCCGGAAATACTCCAGGCAGCATCCCAGGAACTCCAGCAGTCTCCCTTCAGAAAGCTTCTGAGAGAATCTCTGTATCTTCCGTTCCACTCTGCCCAGCGTCCGCTTGCGGGAAAGCTCCCCACCTGATACATTCCGCCTGCATCCCAGGCTTCTGCGATCAGCTTGACATTGCGCAGAAGAGGATCTGAGGCAAGGGTACGGAGAAGAGGAGGATTGTTCATAGGGGAACCGTCCTCATTTCTTCCAAGGATGCTGGCCAGATCAAACCGGAACCCGTCTACACGGTAGTTGACTGTCCAGTACCGGAGACATTCCAGGATCATCTGCTGTACTACCGGATGATTGCAGTTCAGAGTATTTCCGCAGCCGCTGAAATTATAGTAATTGCCGTCCGGCGTCAGCATGTAATAAATATTATTATCGAATCCTTTGAAACAGAAGGTTCTTCCCAGTTCATTGCCCTCTGCAGTATGATTGAACACCACGTCCAGGATTACTTCAATTCCGTTGTCGTGAAGGGCTTTGATCAGAGTTTTCAGTTCCGTTCCTTCCCGGTTGTATTCATTGACAGAGGTAAAGCTTGTATTGGGGGCAAAAAAGCTGACAGTATTATAGCCCCAGTATTCCAGAAGACGCTCCCCGTTGATTTCTCTGGCATTCATGGTTTCGTCAAACTCAAAAATAGGCATCAGCTCTACGGCATTGATTCCCAGCTCTCTGAGATAGGGAATCTTTTCCATCAGCCCTGCAAAGGTGCCTCTGTTCTGGACTCCGGAGGATTCATGTACGGTAAAACCTCTTACATGAAGCTCGTAAATAATAAGGTCGCAGAGTTCTTTTTTGGACTGAGGCATATCGCCCCAGTTAAAGGAATCTTTTACAACACGGGCGTGGTAGGTTGGATCCCAGTGAGTACCCCAGGTCCTCTGGCCGGAAACTGCCTTTGCATATGGATCCAGAAGAATATTTTTTTTGTCAAAAAGCAGTCCCTTTTCAGGATCCCAGGGGCCGTCTACGCGGTAGGCGTATTCAAAGTCCCGGATATCCAGACCGTAGACGATCATGGAATATACGTCGCCGATTTTATAAGCCTCCGGAAAGGGAAGAACAGCAAAAGGTTCTTCCTCTTCACGGTGGAAAAGAAGAAGCTCACAGGCTGTTCCGCCACAGGTGTGTATGGTAAAATTCACGCCGTTCTGAAGAGGAGTAGCCCCGTTCAGATCAAACATTCCCGGACTGACCGGAAATCCGGAGATTTCTCCGGTTGGATAAACCTCCAGAGGCGTTTCGGATACAAATTTCTGATGATAGGATTTCATAATAGAAATAGCCTCCTGTTTTTACTATTCCATAAAAAGTTTTTCACATTTTGAAAGTATGTCCTGATTTCTTTTTTCGTAATCTACATGCATGGTATGGATCTTTCCTTCAACAAACATTTCCATTCCCTGAACAAGACCGTCTTCGCTGTTGGGAAGAAGCGTTCCTCCGTACTGCCGGATAAAAGCTCTTGCCCCGTTTATATCACAGGCAGCTGCGGGAACACCGAGAATATCGGCTTCAGGAACTACCAGTACCTGGCCTTCATAGTAAGAAGACAGCAGGAAAAAGTCGCAGGCTTTTACGACAGGGAAGGGATTGCTCATATATTTGATCAGGATAATGTGACTGCTGGATTTCACAGATGCTGCCAGTTCACAGGTACTTGTGTACAGGTTTCCCATTCCTCCAATGATGATCAGCCAGGTATCAGGATGATTTACCCAGAAACGGTCAAATGCCCGGATCAGTCTCTCATGACCTTTTTCCGGGGAAAAACGGCCTACATTGATAAACTTGCGGTCACTGCTGTTCAGGATTTCCTGAAGTTTTTCAATGGAAACAGTGGACTCTGTATTTTTATCAAAGATAAGTGGTTTTTCAGATTTAGAACGAATGAGATCAAGATCCATATAATTGGAAATGACCTGGATTTTTTCTGGATGCCCTCCGATTCGTTCTGCTGCGCCCCTTATATCCTCTCCTACAGGTATTACGTGATCATAGGTTGAATAGGCTTTTTGGAGAAGAGGACGACTGACATTATGTTTTTTTGTAATTTCCATTTCCATATCATTATGGGCCCAGATGCTTTTTTTACACGGGGCATAACTAAAAAGTGCAATCATATAGTTTCCGTATCCGTCATAATGAACGGCATGGTCAAAAGAGATACATCCAAAGTGTTTTTTCCATTCCCTTTTATATGCGTGATCAAGGCGTTTGCCAATGCCAAAAGCTGTAATCCCCCAGTTCATATAAAGAATCTGAGCAGCAGCAGTCAGTATATCAAGATTCATCTCAGTGGCAAGTGGATAGAAATGGTATCCCTCTGGGATATTATTAAGTTTTTCCGGATGATCCTTTATAGAAGGGGTTCGGAAAACAATATAGTATTCACAGGAGGATGGATCCAAATGATGTATAAGGCTATAAAAGGCAGTGGTAATCCCATTAGGGAGAAGGCTGCCTGTATAAATAAGGACTTTTTTCTTTTTTGTGCCGGGCATAGATGTACTTTTACATATTTTTTCTCCCAGAAGAACATGATGACAGATATTTCTGGTTGCATTTGTCTGTTCGAAAGTGCAGTATTTCTGGAGAAAAGCATCATCCGGATGTCCGGAATCAGTATTCAGCTCTTTTACCAGCTCATCAGGTGTACGTACCAGTGGGAAGGGGTAATCAGAGATATCTTCATACATTCCTCTGCTTCCCTGATAGTATTCAAGATCATAAGCAAAAAGCAGGATCCTGCGGCCGGTAACGGCAAAATCATACATGACACTGGAGTAGTCTGTAATCAGCACATCACAGGCATTGAGAACTTCATAAGTGTCATATCCTTCTGGAAAGAGACGGATATGATGGTAGGAATCTAATGTCAACTGGCTCTGTACAAATGGATGTAGCTTTACCAGCATGATCTGATTTTCATGAAGCAGTATATCAATGCGGTTCAGATAGTCTTTTATCTGATTTACATAATCCTCTTCCTGCACGGAAGAGGAGGTTCCACGGAAAGTGGGCATATAGATACTCAGCTGTGTGCCGGCATATCCGAGAAGTTCTTTCAGTTTTGTACCCTGCTCAGGATGAAAGAATATGCAGTTGCGGGGATAGCCTTCATGAAGAACAGTCCCCTGATAGAGCTCTTTCAGATTATATGCTCCGGACATTTTTTCTTCCATATAAAGATTAGGGAATACAAGATAATCAGATTGAAGAAGATTCCGCATTACGTTTCCGGTATCATACCGTTCCTCCGGATTGTCCTGTCCCATTCGCTTCAGCGGTGTTCCGTGCCATACATTCAGATAGGTCTGACCGTCTTTTTTTATGTAGCGGCCGGGGAAAGTAGTATCATTGATCAGCCATCCGGCTTTTGCCAGATGATAGTAATAGGAGGGTTCTCTGGTGTAAACAAATTTATCTACTGAGATCCCGTACCGTTCCAGTTTTTTCTGAATCTGCTCTTTTTTGTTTTTCTGAACAGCCAGGACTTTATAAAATTCTTTATATTCCGGCTGATTCAGTTCCTTTAAAATAGCAAGGATATTGCTCTCCAGCGCAAGGCCGCTTCGTGAAACAAGAAGAATTTCTTTTTTGTCAACAGGAACTTTTTCATAGAAAGTATTATAAAATGGATACCAGGCTCCACTTTTGAGTTTTTTCTTTACTTTGGATATAAATGATGGCATAAAATCACCGCCTTAAAAATATTTTACAGATCGTTTGTCAGATGCAGTTTATCAAGTACATAAAATACAAGGCTCAGTATCATGGCAACCACACAGGCAAGAACCATTCCGGTAAGTTTTACATTTCCCAGATTCAGAGCGATTCCGGAAAGTCCTACAATAAATACCACAGAAGTCAGCGCCAGATTCCGGGATTTTCCGTAATCCACCTGATTATCTACCAGCATACGAAGACCTGAGGTTCCGATCATTCCATACAGCAGGAAGGAGATTCCGCCAATAACAGGCCCCGGGATGGTGTTGATCAGGGCTGCAAGCTTGCCAAGGAAGGAACAGCAGATAGAAAGTACGGCTGCTCCGCCGATGACCTGTACGCTGTAGACTTTTGTCATTGCCATTACGCCAATGTTTTCCCCATAAGTGGTAGTAGGAACAGAGCCTACCAGACCGGAAAGGGTAGATGAGAAAAAGTCTGCAAAAAGAGAACGGTGAAGTCCTGGATCTTTCAGAAGATCTTTTTCTACAATTTTACTGGTAACGATCTGATGACCAATATGCTCTGAGGTAACCAGAAGAAGCGCTGGCAGAATTGTCAGGATCGCTTCAATATTAAAGGACGGCGCCTGGAAGTTGGGCAGAGCAAAAAAGGAAGCTTCTTTTACTGCCGTGAAATCCAGAATGCCGCAGAAGCCTGCTGCTGCATATCCGGCAATGATCGCGATCAGAATCGGAATAACAGACAGGAAGCCTCGGAAAAGAATCTGGCCAAATACAGCCACTCCCAGAGTCACCAGAAATACGATCACGTTTCTGGAGTCAATTTTGTCATCCAGAAGTCCGGCAGTGCTGGCAGCGCTTCCTGCAAGCTCCAGTCCGATGAGGGCCACAACAGGTCCCATAGCGGCTGTAGGCAGAACAACGTTGATCCAGTCAGTTCCGCAGCGGCGGATGATCAGTGCAAGGATCATTCCGGCGATTCCGAGAACCACGAATCCGCCCAGTGCATATTCATAACCGAACTTGTCTGCAACCAGAAGGCCCGGGGATAAAAATGCGAAGCTGGATCCCAGATAGGCAGGCGCTTTTCCCTTTGTGATAAGAATGAACAGCAGCGTTCCCACACCGTTCATCAGAAGTACCACGGCCGGATTGATTCCGAACATAAAAGGAACCAGCACAGAAGCTCCGAACATGGCAAACATGTGCTGGATACTCAATGGTATCAACAGTTTTACAGGTACTTTTTCTTCTACTTGGATAATTTGTCTTTCCACTCTTTTCCTCTCTTTCTCGTGAGTACACGATGTAATCGGAATTATTATAGCATAGGAGACAGGGGAATACTATTCAAATTCATAACAATCAGTCATAACTTAAGAAAATCTAAAATTTTACATATCTTATGGTAAAATCCACAGGATAGTGATATACTATAGCTTACAGGAAAACAGTGCGGGCAGAGTATTCGGATGTCTGACCTGCGTAACGGCAGCATGGATGCCGATAAAGAAAGAGAGGATGGTGTGCATATGAATATGAATACAAAAATCGAAGAATTGCTGGCAGTTTTAAAGAAAAAGGAAGACGACAAACAGAAAAATACAGTCCTCTGGGTGTTGGCGATCATTGGTGCTGTGGCAGCAGTAGCAGGAATCGCGTTTGCCGTTTACCGTTTCTTCGCTCCGGATTATCTGGAGGATTTTGAAGAAGATTTCGATGATGATTTTGACGATTATTTTGAGGATGAGGAAGAATAAAAACCGACAGCTCCGGTTGATACCGGGGCTGTTTTCTTGCAGGTCCGTTGGGCAAAAAACATGCCATACCTGAGAATCACAGAAAAGGAGATATTAAGGATAGACATTATATGAAAAAAGGCGAGATATACGAAGGAATCATAGAAAAAGTGGATTTTCCCAATAAAGGTTATGTAATGGTGGAGGATCAGAAAGTACTTGTAAAAAACGGAATGCCTGGTCAGAAGATCCGCTTTGTTATTCAGAAAAAACGTTCAGGAAGAGCTCAGGGCCGTATTCTGGAGGTACTGGAAAAATCACCTCTGGAAAAAAGAGAGCCTGTATGTTCTTCATTTCCCCAGTGTGGAGGCTGCATGTACCAGACAATGCCATATGAAGAGCAGCTTCATATGAAGGAAAGACAGATTCGTGAGCTTCTGGAGGAAGTCCTGGTAAAGGAAGGACAGACAGACCTGAATGGAAAAGCAGATTTTGTGTGGGAGGGAATCCATGGAAGTCCGGAAGAGTTCTGTTACAGAAATAAAATGGAATTTTCTTTTGGAGATGAATATAAGGACGGGCCTTTGTCTCTGGGACTTCACAAAAAAGGAAGTACCTATGATGTGCTAAATACAGACGACTGCAAACTGGTCCATAAAGACATGACAGATATTCTTACCTGTGTGCGTGATTATTTTCTGGAAAAAGGGGTACCCTATTATAAAAAAATGCAGCATACAGGATATCTGCGTCATCTGCTTCTGAGAAGAGGGGTAACTACAGGAGAAATTCTGATCCATCTGGTAACTACAAGTCAGGAGGAGCATGATCTGGAACCTTTAAAGGATCTTCTTCTTGCACTGCCTCTGGAAGGAAAAATTGTAGGGATCATGCATATCATCAATGACTCTCTTTCCGATGTGGTAAAAAGTGACGAGACCAGAATCCTGTATGGTCAGGACTGGTTTTATGAAACTCTCCTGGGGCTGAGATTCCGGATCAGTACGTTTTCCTTTTTTCAGCCAAATTCCCTGGCGGCGGAGGTTCTGTATTCGATTGTCCGCACATATGTTGAAGATGCAAGAGGCATGGAGGTCTTTGATCTTTACAGCGGAACCGGAACCATTGCCCAGCTTCTGGCGCCGGTAGCAAAAGAAGTGATCGGTGTGGAGATTGTAGAAGAAGCAGTGGAAGCAGCCAGACAGAATGCTGCTCTGAACGGGCTGTCCAACTGCCGTTTTATTGCGGGAGACGTACTGAAGGTTCTTGATGACCTGGAGGTAAAGCCGGATATGATTGTTCTGGATCCGCCCAGAGAGGGGATTCATCCAAAAGCGCTTCCGAAAATCCTTTCCTATGGGGTAAAGAGGATTGTGTATGTATCCTGTAAGGCCACCAGTCTTGCCAGAGATATGGAAACCTTTCTTCATGCAGGCTATCGTCTGGAAAAAGCCTGCTGTGTAGATCAGTTCTGTCAGACAGTCTGGACGGAGGCTGTGGCGGTATTTGTCAGGGAGTGATAGGCATGGAAAACAAAGTGGAGCGAAAGAAAAAATTTATTATAAACGTTGTATTTTATGCCCTGATTGCGGTACTTGTATGGGTCGGATGCAAATATCTGGTTTCACCGATGATGCCGTTTATCATTGCTTTTCTGGTAGCGGCTCTGATCCAGGTACCGGTAAGGAAGTTCAAGGTATCAAAAAAGCAGAAAAAGCTTTTGTCTATTGTTTTTTGTGCTGTATTTTACGGGCTTTTGCTTTTGCTGGCAGCCTGGGCCAGTCTGAAGTTTCTGGACGGAGTGGAAAATCTGATACGGCAGGTTCCGCATTTTTATAATACTACAATAGTTCCGGTATTTGAGACAATTTCCAATTATCTGGAGGAGTCCATGACATCGGTACATCCTTCTGTGGCAAATACCATTGAAAATTCCTTTGAGGAAATGACAAATAATCTGGGCTCCTATGTATCCAGTCTGTCTGTAAAAGTTGTACAGATCATATCCGGAGGGATCAGCGGAGTACCGGGATTTGTTATTAAGCTTGTGATCACTGTTGTGGCAACTTTTTTCTTTGTTGGGGATTATGATGGAATTATTGCATTTTTTAAGAAGCTTCTGACACCGAAACAGGTAGCGCTGGTGGAAAAAGGACAATCCTATGTAAAAAACGTTCTGTTTATTTATATCAGATCCTACAGCTTTCTGTTCCTTCTGACCTTTACAGAGCTGTGCATCGGAATGTTCCTTCTGAAAATGCCTTATCCGGCGCTTCTGGCCCTGTGTATTGCAGTGTTTGATATTCTTCCGGTTCTGGGAACCGGCGGTGTGCTTCTTCCCTGGGCGGCAATTCTTTTTATTATGAAAGAACATGGACTGGCAGTGGGGATACTGATTCTGTATCTGGTGATCCTTGTTGTGAGAAATATGGTAGAGCCAAGAATTGTAGGAAAGCAGATCGGGCTGCATCCTCTGGCAACACTGGCAGCGCTTTTCCTGGGACTGAAGCTTTTTGGTCTGGTGGGGCTGGTTGCCTTTCCGGTAGCCCTGACTGTACTTGTGAATTTCAGCAGGGAAGAACTGATGGAAAAATTATAAAAATATATACAAGAAGAAATATAAAAGAGCTGTGGCCCTGGGACACAGCTCTTTTATTTGTTTTGATTCAGGGGAAAACAGGATCAGCCTGTTTTATTCTGGTTCCGTGAAGTTGTTTTGTTCAGAAAATATGAAATATCAGAAAAACTTACCGGCCAGAAAAGAAATAAGACCGCCTGCCCCACAAAGGCACATAACAAGGATGGGATTCCACTTCCACTTTCTGAGAATGAAAAAGGCTCCAAGGAAAAGCAGTGCATTGATCCAGTCAACAGAAGAGAGAGACACAGGAAACTCTCCCCACAATGCGGTCTGGATAAGAGAAAGGCCTGCGGCAGTAATCAAAGCCACAACAGCAGGTCTCAGACATCCGAGAACTGTATCAATGGCAGTGGTTCCTTTATACTTTCTGTAAATCAGTGAAAGAAGGGAAACCAGGATAACGGCAGGAAAAATGGAGCCAAGAGTGGCTGTTACAGCTCCGGGCAGTCCGGCAATACGAAGTCCTACAAAAGTAGCAGAATTAATTGCCACAGGGCCGGGGGTCATGGAAGAAATCGTGATAAGATTGGTAAATTCCTGCATACTGAGCCAGCCGTGACCGTTTACAATTTCACTCTGGATGAGCGGAATAGCTGCATAGCCACCTCCTACACTGAAAAGTCCTATTTTCAGAAAGCTGAAAAAAAGCTGTATATAGATCATCTGGATACCTCCCTGTGAAAGCGCCGGATTATCAGAAGCCTGACAGTCCCAATGACTGCAGCAGCCAGAATAATATAGATGACGCTTACATGAAAAACAAAATTCAGAACAAAAGCCCCTGCCATAATAAAAACGGAAAGGCTGCTTTTTGTTTTAACAGTTGCCAAGCCAAGGTCGCAGGCAACATCCAGAACTGTGGCGGCAACTCCGGCTTCCATGCCGTGAAGGACAGCGGATATCAGAGGGCTGGAGGCAAAGGCGGAATAAAACAAGGAGATCACTGAAAGAATGATCATAGGAGGGAGAATGGTTCCCAGAACAGCAGTAAGCATTCCTGCAAATCCGCAGATTTTCCAGCCTATTAAAATGGCGGCATTTACAGCTACTGCTCCGGGACAGGACTGAGCCAGAGCTGCGAAATCAAGCATTTCCTCCTCATCGATCCAGTGAAGATCATGGACAAATTTTCTGCGCATAAATCCCACGATCACAAATCCGCCTCCAAAGGTAAAAGCGCTGATATATAAAGTGGAAAGAAAAAGAGTTTTCAGTTTTTTAAGATTTTGATGCCTGAGAGGTGTATCCATGGAAGTCTCCTTTTTAAGGTAATCAGTTATTTGAATAAGACTATTATATAGGAAGAAACACTTTTTGAAAATACCGGTGAAATAAAACAGAAAGTAATTGACTTTTTCCTTTTTCCTGTATATAATATAAACAAACATATGAATAACTGTTCATATGATAAAACGTAAACGAAAAGGAGATAAAAAATGAAGAAAACCTATAAGATCGAAGTAGACTGTGCAAACTGCGCAAACAAAATGGAAGAGGCTGCAAAAAGAACAGCCGGAGTAAAAGATGCCACTGTGAATTTTATGATGTTAAAAATGAACGTGGAATTTGAGGACGGACAGGATCCGAAGGCTGTTATGAAAGAGGTTCTGAAAAACTGTAAAAAAGTGGAAGATGACTGTGAGATCTATCTGTAATAAGTGAAAGGATAAGGTGCGGATATGAACAAAAAACAGAAAAAAATGCTGACTCGTATCCTTATTGCAGCAATAATGGTTGCAGCGTTGTCTCTGGTACCTGTTCAGGGGTATCTAAGGGCAGTTCTGTACATGATTCCGTATCTGGTGATCGGATATGATATTCTTTTAAAAGCATGGAAGGGAATCAGAAACAGACAGGTATTTGATGAAAACTTTCTCATGGCAGTAGCTACAGTGGGCGCCATCTGTCTGGGAGATTTTAAAGAGGGAACAGCAGTTATGCTGTTTTACCAGATCGGGGAACTGTTTCAGAGCTACGCGGTGGGAAAAAGCCGCCGGAATATCAGCGAGCTTATGGATATCCGTCCGGACTATGCCAATGTAGAAAGAAACGGAAGTCTGGAAAAAGTAGATCCTGATGAAGTGGAGATCGGCAGTATCATTGTAGTGCAGCCGGGAGAAAAGGTTCCCATTGACGGAATTATCACAGAGGGAAAAACAACGCTTAACACAAGCGCTCTTACAGGAGAAAGCCTGCCCAGAGATGCAAAAGAGGGCGACGAGATCATCAGTGGATGCATTAATATGACAGGTGTTCTGAAAATCCGCACCACAAGAGAGTTTGGGGAATCTACGGTTTCCAAAATCCTTGATCTGGTGGAGAATTCCAGTTCAAGGAAATCCAGATCCGAAAATTTTATATCCAAATTTGCCCGTTATTATACGCCTGTAGTCTGTTACAGTGCGCTGGCGCTGGCAATTCTTCCGCCGCTTGTCCGGCTGATGTTTATGGGACTGGATCCCCAGTGGGGAGACTGGGTTTACCGTGCGCTGACATTTCTGGTAATCAGCTGTCCCTGCGCCCTTGTGATCAGTATTCCCCTCAGCTTTTTTGCAGGAATCGGCGGAGCAAGCAATGCCGGTGTACTGGTAAAGGGATCCAATTATATGGAAACTCTTGCTCAGACCAGATATGTGGTGTTTGATAAAACAGGAACACTGACAAAAGGTGTGTTTGAGGTCTGCGGTGTGCATCACAATGTAATGGAAGACCATAAAATCCTGGAATATGCGGCTCTGGCAGAGTGTTCTTCTTCCCATCCTATCAGCCGGAGTCTCCAGAGAGCTTACGGAAAAGAAATAGACCGTACCCGTGTAGAGGACATTGAAGAGATCAGCGGAAACGGCGTGACAGCCAGAGTGGACGGGATTCCCGTTGCAGTCGGAAACAGCCGGCTTATGGAGCGGCTGGGAGTTGCCTTTAAGGAGTGTCATCAAGTAGGAACCATTGTCCATGTTGCCATTGACGGTTCCTATGCAGGCCATATCCTGATTGCAGATGTTTTGAAGCCAACTGCAAAAGCTGCGGTAGCAGAGCTGAAGAAGTCAGGTATTCGTGAAACAGTAATGCTGACAGGTGATATTGACCGGGTCGCTCAGCAGGCAGCAGCAGAAACGGGAGTAGACCAGGTATACAGTGAGCTGCTTCCGGCTGATAAAGTAACAAAAGTAGAAGAGCTTCTGGAGAAAAAGAACCCCAGAGAAAAGCTTGCATTTGTAGGTGACGGAATCAATGACGCCCCAGTTCTTTCCAGGGCAGATATCGGAATTGCAATGGGAGCTCTGGGTTCAGACGCTGCCATTGAGGCGGCAGATGTGGTTCTGATGGACGATGATCCTCTGAAAGTAGTAAAGGCAGTCAGGATTGCAAAAAAATGTATGAGGATCGTTTACCAGAATATTTATTTTGCTATTGGAATCAAGATTCTGTGCCTGCTTCTGGGCGCAGTGGGAATCGCAAATATGTGGATTGCTATTTTTGCAGATGTAGGCGTTATGGTAATTGCAGTTCTGAATGCTATTCGCGCGCTGTTTGTAAAAAAATTATAATACCCGTGCAGAAAATCCCTGCATGTGATATGATAAAAAGGAAAGGCAGGGAAATTACATGGCAGAAACAAAAGAGAGTCTGTGCTGTGATACAGAGGAAATTCATGAGGAGCTTTTAAAGATTGTGGATGAGACAATGCCTGATGAGACAGAACTGGATTCGCTGGCAGAGCTTTTTAAGGTTTTCGGAGATCCTACCAGAATCAGGATCCTGTTTGTTCTTTTTGAGACAGAGGTGTGTGTCTGTGATCTGGCAAGAGCGTTGAATATGACCCAGTCGGCAGTTTCCCATCAGCTTCGGATCCTGAAACAGAGCCGTCTGGTAAAGAACAGAAGAGAAGGAAAATCCATGTTTTATTCTCTGGCAGACGATCATGTACGAACAATGATCGCCCAGGGAAGGGAACATATACTGGAGTAGAGATAAGCTGCTGTTTATATTTCTTACAGCAACAGAAAATTCAGAAAAGAGGCTGTGAAACCACAGCCTGTAAAAAGAAGGATCAGGGGTTCGCAAAGAATCCGGGATCCTTTTTTGTCTGCCGGGAAAGTCGTACATTCCATACTGATTTTTCAGTGGATGTATGATAAAATAAACAGGTAACTGTAAGTGAATAAATATTAAAATTTATATCGCTAAATAAGGCAGTACAGAATTTTGCACAATAATATACGGACACGAATAAATTTTAAACTATATATGTGCATCCTGCAAAGACAGAATAACGAGAATGTGTACTTTATAATTTGATCATTTACAGCAGATAATCCGGGATGTATTCTGAGCAGGTTATGGGGAATAGTGACCATATTTAATGAAGAGGAACTGGTTTCTTCTGTTAAGCAACAGACAGAAAAGGATAAAGTACACAGTTTTGTGAAGTTCAGCATTATGATTAAGGGGGAAAACGGGTGAAGAATCAGGAACTGTATCAGATTATGGCAGACCATATGGAGAAGAATAAAAATATGCTGGCCACAGTAATAGAAGGAGAAAATACAGGAAAACGACTTTTTTTTACTGAGGGCAGGCTTGTGGCCGAAAGCGGAGAAGACAGGCTTTCACCAGAGCTGATAAGCCGGCTGGCAGAGACAGAGCAAAGCAGTATTATTGAAGCGGACGGATGCCGGATTTTTGTGGAACTGTTGGGAAAACCCGGAAAGCTTGTGATCTGTGGCGGAGGTCATGTGGCGCAGCAGGCAGTAATTCTGGCAAAACATACAGGGTTTCATGTGACTGTGCTTGAAGATCGTCCGTTTTTTGCGGATCAGGCCCGGGCGGCAGGGGCAGATCAGGTAATCTGTGATGATTTTGCTTCAGCCCTGGAAAAAATTCCTGGAGGCAGTGATACTTATTTTCTGGTTGTTACAAGAGGCCATCGGTATGATGGAATCTGCCTTACTGCAATTTTGAAAAAGGAACGGGCATATGTGGGAATGATGGCAAGCCGGAAGCGTGGGATCCTTCTGAAAAAAAAGCTGGTGGAAGAGGGATTTCCGGAAAGTGAGGTAGAACTTCTCCATACGCCGGTAGGACTTTCCATTCATGCGGAGACTCCGGAGGAAATTGCAGTCTCCATAGTAGCAGAACTGATTATGGTAAAAAACAGTATAAAAAAAACAGGCGGATATGATAAAGAACTTCTGGCATGCCTGACAGGGGAAAGCTATCCGGAGCAGAAAAAGGCTCTTGCGACTATTGTGGCAAGGCAGGGCTCTGCTCCCAGAGAAATCGGAACAAAGATGGCAGTACTTTCAGACGGAAGAATCGTTGGTACGATCGGAGGCGGATGTATGGAAAGCCGCATCCGGAATCAGTGTCTTCATATGCTGAAAGAGGAAAAACCCCAAAGCCGTCTTGTGCTTGAGGACATGTCCGGACAGGAGGCAGAAGAGGAGGGGCTCGTCTGTGGAGGAAGGATCAGGGTTTTTCTGGAAGTACTGTAAGCGTGTATCCGAAAATACAGTGATCAGACTGCGGAGTGGAGATATTATCACAGGGTTGCGGACATTATGGAATAAACAGGAAGATTTTCTGATATATTCAGATGATTCTATAGCAGGAAATGAATGCCGTATGGCGCCAAAAAGGGAAACGGCAGTTTTAAGGGTATATAACTGCCGTGAGAAAATATGGAATACAAATATGCCGGAAGGTGTGTTATAATAAAACTCACAGCAGGTTCCGCAAAACTGTAAACGGAACAGAGAATATCAGAATGTCAGTATCAGTATATTTTACTTTTAATTAAACGGAGGACAGGATTATGAAAAAAAGAAGTGTGATCGCAGCATTACTTTGCAGCTTGTGTCTGACAGCCGGAGGTGCGGTTCCGGCTATGGCAGATTCAGCCAGAGTTGTAACACTTGGCGCAGACCTTACCCAGGATCAGAAGGATACCATGATGCGCTATTTTAAAACAGATGCCAGCCAGGTTCAGATCCTTACTATCACCAATCAGGATGAAAGAGAGCATCTGGGAGATTATATCCCGCTGGAGCAGATCGGAACAAGAACCCTGAGCTGCGCTTATGTAAAACCTACACAGTCAGGCGGAATCAAGGTCCGTACTGCAAATCTGAATTATGTAACCGGAAATATGATCGCCAATGCACTTTCTACTGCAGGAGTAACCAACTGTGAAGCTGTTGCGGCATGCCCTTATGAAGTATCCGGAACAGGCGCTCTGACAGGTGTGATCATGGCATACGAAAGCGCAAGCGGACAGAAGCTTGACAGCACCAAAAAAGATCTTGCAACAAAAGAGGTTGTGGTGACCGGTGATCTTGCGCAGCAGGTAGGAAACGATAATGCGACCAATATCATCAATCAGGCAAAGCTTCAGATCATTGGCGATAATATCCAGAACGCAGATGAAATTTATAATATTGTAAACAACATTGCTGTTCAGAATAATGTTACTTTAAGCCAGGAGGAAATGGAAACGATCGTTGCTCTTCTTCAGGAGATCGCGCAGCAGAGCTACGATATCGAGCAGATGAAAGAGACTCTGGAAAATATCCAGCAGAATCTGGATAAAGAAGCTGCAGATGATCCTGTTCTTGACGGAACAGCTCAGGATGACGGCGTAGTTGATGCAGAGGATGACAATCTGGTAGACGAGGACAGTACAGACGGAGAAGATATTACACAGAATGTAGATCCGGACGCTCTTGGTGAAGACATTAAAGAAAGCTCCACAGAGGATCCGTCTCTTCAGGAAGAAACCATGGGAGAGGCTGTGGAAGGCGAGGACGGCGCAGTTGATGAAGAAACAGGAATCCCGGAAGCGACAGAGGACGGAACCGCTCTTGACGGAACAGCCCAGGATGATATGGCTGTAGCTCCGGAAGAAAATACAGAGGAGATTCCTGAAGCCACAGAGGACGGAACTGTTCTTGACGGAACAGCCCAGGATGACATGAGTGTGACACCGGAGGAAAATACAGCAGAAGATCCTCTGAATACAGATTCTTTAAGTGAAGAAGCAAAAGCATCCTTTGAACAGGCAAAAAGCTTCTGTAAGGGAGAGTATGAGGGAGATACGGCTTCTCTTCAGAGTGTAATGGGAGAGGATGCCATGGCATCAGTTACAATTACACCGGAGGTTGGTGCAGATCTGACTCAGAAGGTACTGGAATCCTATATCAAGGTACTGAAAGATGGAGGAATGAGCTATGTTCCGGCTGATACAGACATATATCTGTCAGCAGAGCTGAACATGGTAAATGCAGAGATGAGACTGATCTTCAGTATGGAACTGGATCCGGCTGAGGATGACATTCTGGTAAATGAAACACCGGAGACAAGACAGGCACTCTACAGTGACACTATGAAATTCTTTGAAAATCTGTATGGAGAGAGCAGCGTTTCTGCTGAAACCACACAGGAAGAAGTAATGGAATAATCCTGCATATGGAGGCTGTGCCATATCGGTGAGAAGGGTGTTATGCCCAGGAGCAGATATGAGTTAAGATAACATATTAAGATCTCAGTATTAGAAATAATACTGGGATCTTTTACTTATCAGGAGAGAGTATCTCAGGTACAAACTTTTTAGTATAACAAAACATTCCACAAAGATTTTAGGATAAGCAGATCTGTCCTTTTTGTTTTTACAAAATACGGAAAAGTCACGCCAGAATATCATCCTTCATAGAATGTGATTATTTTGTGTCTTAGCGGAAATACTGGAAAATTCAGACTGTGTGTGCTACAATAAATGGAAATGCTGACGAATACAGTGGAAATATGTTTCCGAAAGGAGAAAAATACATGAGTCTGGCAGTAGTAACGCTGAAAAAAGGGGAAGGACGTCTCCTGAAATCCGGCGGAATGTGGGTGTTTGACAACGAGATAGCTTCTGTGATGGGAAGCTTTCTCAACGGAGATATTGTCCTGGTAAGAGATTTTGACGGATATCCTCTGGGAAGAGGATTTATTAATACGAACTCCAAGATTACAGTGAGACTGCTCACACGGGATGAAAATCAGAAGATTGATGAGAAATTTCTTGAGCAGAGAGTAAGAGATGCCTGGGAATACCGAAAAAAGGTAACAGATACAGGAAGCTGCAGGCTGATCTTCGGAGAAGCTGATTTTCTTCCCGGTCTTGTTGTTGACAAATTTTCTGACGTGCTTGTTGTTCAGTCTCTTGCCATGGGAATTGACCGCCTGAAGCTGCAGATCCTGGAACTTCTTAAGAAGGTTCTGGAAGAAGACGGCATTACGGTCAGAGGAATTTATGAGAGAAGCGATGCAAAAGTCAGGCGTCAGGAGGGAATGGAGCTTTACAAGGGCTTTATCGGTCCGGAATTTCCTACACTGGTAGAAATTGAAGAAAATGGGGTAAAATATCAGGTGGATATCAAAGACGGGCAAAAAACAGGATTTTTCCTGGATCAGAAATATAACCGTCTGGCTATCCAGAAGCTCTGCAAAAATGCAAAAGTACTGGACTGCTTTACCCATACAGGTTCCTTTGCCCTGAATGCGGGAATTGCAGGCGCCAGTGAAGTGACCGGAGTAGATGCTTCTCAGCTTGCTGTGGATCAGGCGTCTGCCAATGCACGGCTGAATGGGCTTGACGGTACGGTTAAGTTCATCTGTGAGGATGTATTTGAACTTCTTCCTGAGCTTGAGGAACGCGGAGAAAAGTTTGACGTTGTGATTCTGGATCCTCCTGCTTTTACAAAGTCCAGAAATTCTGTAAAGAATGCGGTGAAGGGGTACAGAGAGATCAATCTCAGAGCTATGAAGCTGGTAAAAGACGGCGGCTTTCTGGCAACCTGTTCCTGTTCACATTTTATGACCTATGAGCTTTTTACAAAAACAATCGGTCAGGCAGCGCGCAGCGCACATAAGAGACTGAGACAGGTAGAATACAGAACACAGGCTCCGGATCACCCAATCTTATGGTCATCTGATGAATCCTATTATCTGAAGTTTTATATTTTTCAGGTGTGCAGTGAACGATAAGTAAAGACAGGAGATGCATTGACATGAAGGAAAAATTTATAAAATTTATGGAAGGACGTTATGGTGTAGATGGATTTGCACGGTTTACCATGGGAGTTGCCCTGGTATGCATTGTGGCTTCTGTTTTTTTCCGTAATGGAAGTACCATGGGGGCAATTCTGAATACAGTGGGTCTGGCTGCCATCATTTATACATATTTTCGTATGCTTTCCAGAAACATTCAGAAACGCTATGCGGAAAATCAGAAATATCTTTCCATGACAGCAAATATAAGACAGTGGTTCAGAAAAGAAAAAAATATGATGGAACAGAGAAAAACGCATCATATTTATACCTGCCCCAGCTGTGGACAGAAAATCAGGATACCCAGGGGAAAGGGAAAAATTGAGATCGACTGTCCGAAGTGTCATACAAAATTCATCAAAAAAAGCTGAAAAGCCTGAGGATAAGCAGGAGGAGTTATGTTTGGGTATGTTGTGATGAACCGGCCGGAAATAAAATTTAAAGATTATGATCTGTATCGGTCTTTTTACTGTGGATTATGCAGGGAACTGAGGGAGCGCTATGGAATCTCAGGTCAGATCACACTGACCTATGATATGACTTTTGTAATCCTTCTTCTCAGCGGTCTGTATGAACCGCCCACAAAAAAAGGAACCAGCCGCTGCATGGTTCATCCGGTGAGAAAACAGCCGGTACGCAAAAATAAAGTGACAGAATATGCGGCTGACATGAACGTGTTTCTTGCTTATTACAAATGTGTGGACGACTGGAAGGATGAAAAAAAGCTTTCCAGACTGGCATACAGCAGACTTTTGAAAAATAAGGACAAAAAGGCAGAGGCTCTCTGGAAGAAAAAGACAGCAGTCATTATAAAACATTTGAATGAGATTTCTGCCATGGAAAAAGCAGGAGAAACGGATATTGATAAAATATCCGGATGCTTTGGGAAAATTATGGAGGAGATTCTTGCCTGGAGGGAGGACGAATGGGAACCTGCCTTAAGGCGAATGGGGTTTTATCTGGGAAAATTTATCTATCTGATGGATGCCTATGATGATGTGGAGAAGGATCTGGAAAAAGGAAATTACAATCCTTTTGCTCAGGATTATATAATGGAAGGGTTTCAGGAACGCGTATGCCAGATACTGATTATGATGATGGCTGAGGCGTGCCGGGAATTTGAGAAACTTCCTATTATTAAATATGCAGATATTCTGCGAAATATTTTGTACTCCGGCGTATGGTGCCGGTTTGAGGCAGTTTCAGAGCAAAGGAAGAAGAAACAGGAGAAAGAACATGTTTGATCCGTATAGTATTCTGGGTGTGTCGAGGGATGCATCTGATGAGGAAATAAAAAAGGCATACAGAAAGCTCAGCCGGAAGTATCATCCGGATGCAAATATCAATAACCCCAATAAGGACCAGGCGGAGGAAAAGTTTAAAGAGATCCAGCAGGCCTATGATCAGATCATGAAAGAACGGGAGTATGGTTCTTCGGGAAATTATGGATATGGCGGAAATACGGGATATGGAGGCTTCGGCGGATTTGGCGGCTATGGCGGAAGTCAGAGCAATAGCGGATATCAGGATGAGGAGGCCATTCGCAGACAGGCTGCTTCCAATTATGTTCAGAGCGGTCATTATCAGGAAGCAATGAATGTTCTGTCCTCATTAAAAGAAAGAAATGCTCAGTGGTATTATCTGTCAGCAGTTGCAAATATGGGACTTGGAAATAATGTAAATGCCATGAATCATATCCGTGAGGCTGTGCGTCTGGAGCCTGATAATATGCAGTACCGCATGATGCTTCAGCGTATGGAGGGCGGCGGAAGCTGGTATCAGGAACAGCAGAATCCATTTGGCGGAATGCCCACAGCTGGCAATGATCTCTGTATGAAATGTCTGATGGCAAATCTTGCCTGCAGCTGCTGCTGTCCGGGAAGCGGAGTCATCTGCTGCTGACAGCGATGGTACAGGCCGCCGCGAATGGTAATGTAATATGCCATTACCGAAGATTATTTGTAATGTATTCTGACCAGGCTGCCGTAAATGAAGCGAACAGTAACTGATGCGGCAGAAATTTGTCAGGAACAAAAGAAAAAAATTGACATTATTCCTCTGGAAGATTAATATATAAGCAGAAAAAACGAGGAGGAAATTATTATGAGTATTCGAATTGGAATCATGGGATATGGCAACCTGGGCAGAGGCGTGGAATGTGCAGTGAAACACAATCCGGATCTGGAACTTGCGGCAGTTTTTACACGCCGTGATCCTGAGACAGTAAAAATACTTACAGAGACAGCTAAGGTCTGCCATGTGGACGAAGCAGAGAAGATGAAGGACGAGATCGACGTTCTGATCATCTGCGGCGGAAGCGCAACAGATCTTCCGGTACAGACACCTAAATATGCACAGTGGTTCAATGTTGTAGACAGCTTTGATACACATGCAAGAATTCCGGAGCATTTCGAAAATGTGGATAAAGCGGCAAAAGAAAGCGGCCATGTGGGAATCATCTCTGTAGGCTGGGATCCGGGAATGTTCTCTCTGAACAGAATGTATGCAAATGCCATTCTTACCAATGGAAAAGATTATACTTTCTGGGGAAAAGGCGTAAGCCAGGGGCACTCTGATGCAATTCGAAGAATTGACGGAGTAAAAGACGGCAAGCAGTATACAATTCCGGTAGAGGCTGCTCTGGAATCTGTAAGAAACGGAGAAAATCCTGAGCTGACAACAAGACAGAAACATACAAGAGAATGTTTTGTTGTTGCTGAAGAAGGCGCAGATCTGGCCCGCATCGAGCAGGAGATCAAGACCATGCCAAACTACTTTGCCGACTATGATACAACCGTACATTTTATTTCTGAAGAAGAGCTGAAACGTGATCACAGCGGGATTCCTCATGGCGGTTTTGTTATTCGTACCGGAAGCACCGGATGGGATAACGAAAATAAGCATGTGATCGAGTACAGCCTGAAGCTGGATTCTAATCCGGAATTTACATCTTCCGTGATCGTGGCATATGCAAGAGCTGCATACCGTATGAGCCAGGAAGGACAGAAAGGCTGCAAAACTGTTTTTGATGTTGCGCCGGCATATCTGAGCGCTATGGACGGAGCAGAGCTGAGAAAACACCTCCTTTAAAAATAAATAAGACAAATATTACAAAAGAGTGAAGTCAGAAAGACTTTGCTCTTTTTTGTTCTGTTTTACAATTTGTAATAAAAATATTGACGCATGGAAAAAGTTGAGATATAATAATTACACAATATTGTAACAAGATTGTAAAAAATAAAGTCCGAGAAGAGGAAATGTTTATGAATAAGGTATGCAAGCGCTGGAAATTCTGGGGTATTTTACTGGGGCTGATGCTATTTGCAGCCGGCTTTTCCATGCATTCCACTACTGTAGAAGTTCAGGCGGCACCTGTGAATGGATTTCATACAGTAGGTGGAAAAACATATTATTATAAGAATGGCAAGAAAATGACCGGGACTCAGAAAGTGAATAATAAGTATTATTATTTTGATCCCAATCAGTCAGGTGCAATGTTGAAAGGATGGTACAAGAACAGTAAGGGTGACAGACGTTATTTCGACAAAAAGACAGGGGAAATGCGAACCGGACTGAGACCGATTAACAGTGAGTATTATTACTTTGATGCAAAAACAGGATGGGCTCAGAAGGGGTTCCAGACAGTCAACGGATATACACGATATTTTCAGCCTGCAACATTTACCATGTCTACCGGATGGATGAAAAATTCAAAAAATCAGAAATGGTATTTTGAAAAAGGAAACGGACGAATGAAGACAGGATTGCGTCCTATTGATGGAAGATACTATTATTTTGATCCTAAGACAGGAGCTGCAAAACAGGGATTCATTGAGTTCGAGGTTGGAATGAGATATTTTTATGGTGGAGGAACCTATGCTATGGCAACAGGATGGCATACTTCACCAGAGGGAGAGAAAAGATATTTTGACCCTAAAACAGGTGTCATGAGTAAGGCAAAAAAAGAAGTTGACGGAAACTGGTATTATTTCAGCAAAATCGATGGTGTTGCCAAAGGCGGATGGCTGAATGAAGACGGTCGAAAAAGATACTTTGATCCTAAAACATTAATTATGGTAACAGGAACAAGGGTCATTGACGGAAAAACTTATACGTTTGATTCCAAGGGACTTTTGATTTCTTCAGAGGATGATTATAATAAGCCTGTAACTCCATCAACTCCTACTTCTGAACGTACTGTTAAGAACTATCTTTTAAATGCATTGCAACCGGTAGGAAGAACATTGTACATCTGGGGTGGAGGGCATAATGACACAGATTCCACACGAAAGGGAATCAGCCCTAAGTGGACATCATTCTTCAGTAGTCAGAACAGCAGCTATAATTACAATAATTACAGATATCAGACAGAGCTTGGACTTGACTGCTCGGGATATATAGGCTGGGCTACTTATCAGGTAACAGGACGTTATTCCACAGACGTTTCAGGAAACATTGGAAGTTTGTATAAAGGATACGGTTGGGGTACTATCTGTAATCAAAATTATCTAAGCAGTCATGCTTATAAACTGTATCCGGGGGATATAGGATATGATGAGAATCATACCTGGATGATTCTGGGACAATGTAAAGATAAGAGTGCGGTGATCCTTCACTCCACACCGAATGCAGGTGTACAGATTTCCGGAACGCCTACACCGAATGGAAATTATGGAAGCCAGGCAATTGCCCTTGCAGAAAAGTATATGGAACGTTTCCCGGGGTATCAGAAAATGCAGAAGACCAACAGTAGCTTCTACCATACTTCATCAGGCGCTTATGTCCGTAGAGGAAATTACTTCAGATGGAATTCTTCCACCCTGAGTGATCCCCACGGATATAAAAATAAAACAGCAGATCAGATTCTTGCAGATCTGTTTAGTTAAATAAAAGTAAATATAATGATTTAGAAAGAGATGTTTCGTAAGGGAGCATCTCTTTTTTGTACTATCTGTAATAAGTACAGTATGGAAAAGATTGAAGATGAAAGAGCATTTCTTTTTTACAGTTTGGACATTGCAGAGGATCGTAGACTATAGTAAGTAGAAACAGTGTACGCCAGGTATTAAAATCAAGAAAGTTCCGATGTTTTGATTTACGGACAGTTTTATGTAGCTAAGTTTCGATTTCGCGGTATTTGGCACAAAATCTATAGTAGCATATCATTTTTAAATTTTTTTAAGGATATGCTGGATGAGTAATTTAATAAAATTAATTGCCGGAAGAGTTTTTATGATAAAAAATCAAACAGAAAAACAAAATCTGCTGCGATTAATGGATTAGGATGAAATAAATATTTCAAAATATGAAATAAAGGAATTGTGTGATAAAAAACTTTTCTTTTTTTGAGTCTTTTGTCAATGGAATTTTACAGAAAAATATTTTACAATAGGGACAGTAAAATCAATGAAACAGAGTAGCAGAAGAACAGTATTTTAATAGTTTCTGTAAGACAATTTATTGAAATTGGGAGGTAAAAGATGAAGGTTGGATTTATCGGACTTGGAATTATGGGAAAACCTATGTGCAAAAATCTGATTAAAGCAGGTCATGATCTTATCGTTACTACTCATAATCCGGATACCTTAAAAGAGATGGAGGCGCTGGGCGCCAAAGCAGTTCATAATGGAAAAGAGGTAGCAGAAGAAGCAGAAGTGATTATTACCATGCTTCCAAACTCTCCTCAGGTCAGAGAAGTTGCGCTTGGAAAAGGCGGAATTATTGAAGGTGGCAGAAGGGGAATTGTTCTGATTGATATGAGTTCCATTGACCCTACAGAGAGCAAAGCGATTTCGGCAGTACTTGCAGAAAAGGGAATCGATATGCTGGATGCACCTGTATCCGGAGGGGAGCCGAAAGCCATTGACGGAACGATTTCAGTTATGGTTGGCGGAAAAAGAGAAACCTTTGATAAATACTATGAACTTCTTATGAATATGGCAGGGTCAGCTGTCTATGTAGGTCCGATAGGCTCCGGAAATGTAGCCAAGCTTGCCAATCAGATTATTGTAGCAGTGAATATAGCGGCTGTTTCAGAAGCTCTGACTCTGGCGACAAAAGCAGGTACAGATCCTGAGCTTGTATATCAGGCGATCCGAGGAGGACTTGCAGGATCCACGGTGCTTGATGCAAAAGCTCCGATGATGATGGACAGAAATTTTAAGCCGGGATTTCGTATTGAACTGCATATGAAAGATCTGAACAATGCATTAAATGCAGGACATGCAGTGAATGCAGCACTTCCTCTTACAGCAGAGCTTATGGAAATCATGCAGTCTCTGAAAGCGGATGGCTGTGAAAAGGAAGATCACAGCAGTATTGTAAAATATTATGAAAAAATATCTAAGGTTTCAGTAGAAAAAGAAAAATAATTTATCGCTTTTAGGCGAAGGAGGTACCAAAAATGGGATTTGTGCCAAGAGGTATTATTCCCCCGATTATCACTCCTCTTACTGACGAGGGTGAAGTCAACTATCCTGTTCTGAGACAGATGGTAAATCATCTGATAGACAATGGAGTGCACGGTTTGTTTCCGCTTGGAACAACCGGCGAGTTTTATGCGTTTGACGATGACACATACCGTAAGATACTGGAAACAGTAAAGGACGAAACAAGAGGACGTGTTCCGGTATATGGCGGAGCAAACCATATTACAACAAGAGGCGTAATCTGCCTTGTAAAAATCTGTGAAGAGGTTGGAGTAGATGCAGTCTCTGTTCTGACACCGATGTTTGTATCTCAGACACAGGAAGAGCTTTATGATTATTTTGCAGAGATAGCAGCCAGTACAAAGCTTCCGATCATTCTTTATAATAATGCTCCGAAGACAAATGTTACGATCGCCCCGGGAACTGTAGCAAGGCTGGCAGAGATCGACAACATTATTGCGGTCAAAGACAGTACAGGAGATATGACCAATACTGCAGAGTATATCCGTCTGACGCGTGATAATGATAATTTCCATGTACTGATGGGAAGAGATACTCTGATTCATGCTGCGCTCTGCTATGGAGCATCAGGCGCCATTGCATCCTGTGCCAATGTAGCTCCCCGTATCACTGCCGATATTTATGATAAGTATATGGCGGGAGATCTGAAAGGCTCTCTGGATGCCCAATTTACTTTAGCGCCTCTGCGTATTGCCTGCAGTATGGGAACATTTCCGGCCGTTATTAAGGAAGGTCTTGTACAGGAGGGAATTCCGGTAGGAAAATGTCTTTCACCGATTGCAGAGCTTAAACCGGAGGAGAAAGAAAAGCTCCATCAGGTTCTTGCAGAAATGAAACTGGTATAAAGGTTCAGAAAGAGTTCTGAGCCTGTAAATAAAAATGCTGCCTTATGTATCCGGCGATACCCCCAGATATAAATCCACCGGATATGTGAGGACAGCATTTTTTGTACAAACAGGTGAGGCAAAAAGCTTTATAAATACAGATATGTGGATATAAAACAGCAAAAAAAGGAGGACTGTGGATAAGTATGAGAATTTTTTACGAGGATATGAAAAGGGAATTTGAACGGGTTCTTCTGAAAAAAGGATTCAGTCAGGAAAGAGCGGAGACTTCGGCAAAAATGTTTGCAGATACGTCTCTTGACGGTGTTTACTCACACGGGTATCAGAGATTTCCCCGTGTGATAGAATATATTGACAAGGGATATATTCATGTAAATGCGATACCGGAAAAGCTTGCGGGAGTCGGCGCGGCAGAACGCTGGGACGGACATCTCGGAATGGGAAATCTGAATGCAGCGTCTGCTATGAAAAGAGCTATGGAGCTGGCCGGAGAGTTTGGAATTGGCCTTGTGGCAATGTGTAATACGAATCACTGGATGAGAGGAGGCACTTACGGATGGCAGGCAGCAGAGTCCGGATATATTGGAATATGCTGGACAAACACCATGCCAAATATGCCTGCCTGGGGAGCCGTTGACAGTAAGATCGGGAATAATCCTTTTGTGATGGCAGTTCCCGGGCCCCAGGGAAAACCTGTGGTGGTTGATATGGCTATGGCTCAGTATTCTTATGGGAAGCTGGCTGTATGCCGACAGGCTCAGACAGATCTTCCTTATCCGGGCGGATATGATGAAGCCGGAGTTCTGACCTGTGATCCGGCAGCTATTGAAAAGACAAGGCGCGTCCTTCCTATCGGATATTGGAAAGGATCCGGAATGTCAATCCTTTTGGATCTTGCAGGTGCAGCTCTCACCCTTGGGAGAACAGTATCTAAAATCGGGAAAGAGTGTAAAGAAGAATATGGGCTGACGCAGGTATTTATTGCTGTGAAGCCGGAGCTTCTCAGCGGGGATGCGGAGGCAGCCAAAGCACTTGCAGAGGAAACCCTGAAAGACATTCAGAACTCTGTGCCGGAACATGCAAATAAAAAAATCCGTTATCCGGGAGAGGGGACTCTGATTCGCAGGAAAGAGAATACAGAGCTGGGCATTCCGGTTGATCCTGAGATATGGAAAAAAATCTGTGAATTATAAAAACTACCTGCCTGATAATTTCAGAGCCATATACAATACAACTGCATCCTGAAAGCTGCGGGGATTGTAGCCGCAGCGGTGATAAATCTGATTCAGTCTGTACTGAAGTGTGTTTTTGTGAAGAAAAGCTTTTTCGCAGGTGTCCTTCAGTGACATATTACATTTAAAATAAGTGTTCAGAAGGTCCAGATCTTTGTCCGAAAGGCTGCTGACAGTCTTTGAAAGATAGGCGGAGCGGATTCTGGCCGGCGCAGAGGAAAGAATCAGTTCCAGGGTCAGGTCGCTGAATTCTGCAAAGGTTCTGCCGGAAGTCAGGAGACTTTGCAGAACCGTTTCAGATTCGTCATAAGAATCGCTGATCTGACGAATAGGCACGGCATTTCCAACAGCAATTTGTACAGGAAGACCTGAGCTTTCCGGAAAAGCTTTTAGGATATGTCTGCTGTTTTCAAAAACAGAATGTTCCAGTACTGCCAGATACTGATCAGGATACATAAATGTATAAAGAGTGATCCCAAGTTTCTGAAAAAGCTGATGTATCACCGGTTCCGGAAGCAGAAAAGCTGTATCGTTATGAGAGTCTGCATGGGAACCGGAAAGCGTATTTTCGTGATTAATATAAATACGGATTAAATGATACCGGCTGTTTTCCTGTATTCCCCAACGGGAAAAATTTTCTGCCAGATAATCCGGATGAATATCCTTATGCTCGATCAGACCCTGGAGAATATGGTTTTTCTTTTCGGCTTCTGTGCGATGAAAAGCATCCAGTTCTTTCTCGCGGATCAGAAGTCTGGTAATACGTTCTGCAAGATGAGCATATTTTCGGATCTCATCCGGATTTCCGGTAATTCCGATGACAGCAATTACCTTATGATTATGATAAACAGGAAGATTGACTCCCTGTTGGGTTCCGGTAAATCTGTCAGTTTCTGTTACTTCGATTACTTTGCCGCTGACTGCCGCCTGTCTGCCGATTTCGTGAAAATTTCCGATCCGTTCTTCATTTGTGCTCGCAAAGATAATACCCGAACAGTCTATAAAATTTACATTCTGCCCGCAGAGATCACTGACAGTATTTACAATCTGACAGGCAAGCGACTTGCTGATATATGGATTCATGCTTTCCTCCTGAAATAATATTATAAAAGGTATTGGGTATATGGCCTATTATACCAGAGCGGAAAGCGGTTGTCGAACGGGCAGAATTATTTAAAAAAGCCTAAAATAAGGATATGTTTCAGTCAGAAGCTGTCCTTTTTCATCCGGGAGACTTTTTACAGAAGGCGGAATACCTGCTCGGCGCAGGAGCGCATATTGTATTTTGCTGTTTCTGTATCCATGGCTTCTTCCAGAGTGGTGATTCCTCTTACTATTGGAAAGAAAGCGTCAATCCCTGCCTGGTTGCAGTCTGCGGCATCTTTTGTAACACTGCCTGCAAAAGCAATTGTTTTTGCTCCATATTTCTTTCCCAGCTTTGCAACCCCTACAGGAGCCTTTCCCATAGCAGTCTGATGGTCAAGGCGGCCCTCTCCGGTAACCACAATATCTGCATCTTTCATTTCATCTTCCAGATGAACCGCACTCAGAATCAGCTGGATTCCGGGAGTAAGCTGGCCATTCAGATAACTTAAAAAGGCAAAGCCAAGTCCGCCGGCTGCGCCTGCGCCCTCTGCCGGGGAATGATCTTTTCCGGTCAGAGAGGCAGTAACCTCTGCATAATTTTTCATGCCGGCGTCAAGAACCGGAGCCATTTCTTCTGTAACTCCTTTTTGGGGGCCATAGATATAGGTAGCGCCCCGGGGCCCACAAAGGGGATTTGTCACATCGCAGGCGATCTGAAAACAGCATTGGGCAAGGAGTTCTTGTTTGTCAGAGCTCCTTACAGAGGAGATTTTTGCAAGAGCCTGTCCGCCTTCGCCTACGTCATTTCCGTCTCTATCCAGAAATGTAAAGCCCAGGGCTTTTAACATTCCGATTCCTCCGTCGTTTGTGGCGCTGCCTCCGATTCCGATAATAAAGTTGCGGATACCATTGTCTATGGCGTGAAGAATCATTTCTCCAACTCCAAAGGTGGTTGCTTTCATGGGATCAGCGTGATCTGAAATTGTGATTCCTGCAGCAGAGGCCATTTCCATAACTGCAGTGTTTGAATCTTCCAGATAGCCGTAGTAAGCGTCCACAGGCTCTCCCATGGGCCCTGTAACAGTCAGATTGATTCGTTTTCCGTTTAAGCCCTCCGTCAGGGCATCGGTAGTTCCTTCTCCTCCGTCAGCCAGAGGTCTGACTATTACCTCCGCATCAGGGTGGGCAGCCAGAATACCGGACTTCACTGCACTACCGGCTTCCATAGATGTCATACTTCCCTTAAAAGAATCAACTGCAACAACAACTTTCATATTAAAAACCCTCCTGTAAGTATACTTGAAATTCATATCTGTATTTTACCACGGGAAAAATCAGAGGCATATGTTGTACAGGACAAAATATCTGTGATTTTTGAGGATTTTTTGGTACAGATACCAAGGAAGAGGGTAATACACTTAATGGCAATTTAATCAAGGAAGAAAGCTTTAAAGCGATTGGTCGGTTTTTAAGTAAGAATTGTACGACCATCTCCGAAGAAGTGAAAAATCACATCTGCTTTGAAAACAGTGGGGCATATGGCAGAGCTTTCAATGTTTGACGCCTGGATTTTCTACATTGGTGCTCTGCACAAATGGTTTGTCGTGAATGTTCCTTCCGCAAAGAGTGATTCTGTGTCAAATGTTCCTTTTCCTGCCTTTTTATGAAAAATATATTTGCCCCAGACTCTCTAAACCGCCTTATGTCTGCAACGGCTGTCCGGAACGCAATAAATGTTCTCCGGAAAAGCATCTCTATCAAGATGCTTATGTCAAAAAAGGGTATGAGATGGTCAGAAAGAGCATAAGCCGGATTTTTTGTGATGATCTGCAGACAGAGAAGGTAAAGAATATCTTGTATGGAGAAAACGGATAGGAACTGGAGATGATAAGGAACTTTGAGAACAGGATGGGAAATCCCAAAATCCATAATAGATGCGATAGGGGCAGTTTGTGCGTATTCTTCCGTATGGAAAGAGAAAAGTCGGAAAGCAGCAGAAAAAAGAAGGGTTTTATAAATATGCAGAGTTAAAAGCGAAATCCCTGAGTAAAATAAGTTTTTGTTTTCTTTTTGAAGGCAGTATGATAAAATTATAAAAATAATATCTACTGTGAAAAATTATAAAATTGGAGAAGGGCAACGGTACTTAAAGATATGATATGGTAGAATCAAGGGGAAGGATATGTATGAAAAAGAATAGAATAGATTGGGTGGATTGCGCAAAAGGAATTACTTTGTTGCTTGTTATTATAGGGCATACAGTAAGTACTGATGCTTCAAATATGGTAAGAGCAGGAATATTTTCTTTTCACATGACGCTGTTTTTTGTAGTAAGCTGTGTTACAGGAAAACTTTCAAATAGTAACGATGAATTTGTGAAAAAAACAGAAAAAGGTTTTAAACATTTAATTCTTCCGGCATTGTTTATATATATTACAGTTTTAATTTATGTTAGTTCTAAGTGCATTTCAGAATTTCGTTCCTGGGAATTTGTGAGAAAATTTCTAAAAGAAAGTTTATTGACAATGGTTTTTTCATCCGGAGTTAACTTACATGTATTATCAGCGGAAATTAAAGGTTTGGGTATTCCATGGTTTTTAGTAGTTATGTTTTTGGGAAAAACATTGTTTGACTATATGCATTTAAAATTATCAGAAAGAAAACTGATTGTAGGTTGTTTACTCCTTTCAGTAACAGGAGTGGCAATCAGTCGATTACAATGGTTACCATTGTCTTTTGATATTGTACTAACAATTATGCCAATGTTTTATATTGGATATATTTTGAGGAAGTTTTGTGTAGAACATAAGCCGGTATTGAAACTATTGATATTTGGAACTGGTTGGTTTGTAACATTTTATTTATGTTATAAAATAAACGAGGGATGTAATGGATATCCCTATATGGTTTATGCCAGCAGACAATACCCATCATATCCGTTTTGCTTTTTGCCCGCTATTTTAGGAACATTAATGATTGCAGAGCTTAGTGTAATACTTTGTAAGCAAAAAAAGATAATCAGTCCTTTGCTGTATTTGGGGAAAAATTCTCTTTATATGCTTGTGATACATGGGATTGACAGTACATGGATGAAAAGAATCTGGCTTATATCAGAAAATATATACATAAATATAATATGCAGAATCATTGTGGATATAGTAGTATTTGCAGCAGTAATGTATGTGCGTGGATTATGGAATAAAAGCAAGCAGCAGAGAATAGAAAGTATGCCTGAAACCTGATAAGTATGATTGTATATTATGTTCTGAAAATAACAACACTTAAAGGAAAATCAAAGACTGAGAAAAGGAGCCTGATATCTGGGGTTCTGACTTTGGCACAAC
>NZ_HF999085.1:13384-22705 GCF_000433815.1 Blautia sp. CAG:257 | reverse complement strand
AGGAGTTCAGACTTGAAAAGCTTACAGGAAGATTTAAAAACAGGAAAATTTAAACAGGCGTATCTTTTGTTTGGGGAAGAGGCCTATCTCAGACAACAGTATAAGGATAAGCTGATACAGGCATTGAATCCGGATGGAGATACCATGAATTTTACCAGATATGAAGGAAAGGGAATAGAAGTTCGTGAAATGATCGATCTTTGTGAAACGATGCCCTTTTTTGCAGAAATCAGAGTGATCCTTGTGGAAAACTCCGGATTTTTTAAGAATAAGTGTGAAGAACTTGCGGATTACATGAAATCATTGCCGGATTATATCCGGATGGTTTTTGTGGAAGAGGAAGTGGACAAGCGAAGCCGGATGTATAAAGCAGTGAAAGCCTGTGGCCGTATTACGGAGTTTGCCAGACAGGATGAAAAATCCCTGATGCGCTGGGCTGCAGGAATCCTGGGACGGGAAGGCAGGAAGATCAGAACTTCTGATATGGAGCTTTTTCTTACAAAAACAGGAACTGATATGGGAAATATCCGTATGGAGCTGGAAAAGCTGATCACTTACACCCAGGGGAGAGATATTGTTACTGCTGAGGATATTGAGGCAGTGTGCACCACCCAGACTGCAAACAAGATTTTTGACATGGTGCGTGCGGTAACGGAAAGAAATCAGAAACGGGCATTGGAGCTGTATTATGATCTTCTGACCTTGAAGGAGCCGCCAATGAGAATCCTGTTTCTTTTGGCAAAACAGTTTCACCAGCTTTTTCTGGCAAAGAAGATGTCAGAGGAAGGCGTGGCGCAGCCGGAAATTGCTTCCCGGTTAGGAGTACCGTCTTTTGTGGCGCGAAATATTTCCGCCTGTGCCCGTTCCTATTCGGCTGCGGAGCTTCAGAAAGCAGAGGAAGACTTTGTGGAGGCAGAGGAAGCAGTGAAAACAGGACGGCTTCAGGATGTACTGAGTGTGGAGCTTCTGATTGTAAAATACAGTTCTGCACGGTAAGTCGGAGATTTTTAAGAGTCAGCTGTAACCATCAATTTTACTGCCCCGGTACAACACAGAGGAAGAAAATATAGTGAAGGAGACTATAGTTTCAGTAAAATGCAGAGGAATTGTTACAGGGAGATTTTCAGGATATCAAGAGTATCTGTTTTTTGTATGAGCGGAATTATGAAATAAACAAGCCGGGTGAAAACACCGGCTTGTTTTATGTGCTTTACAGGTGTCTTGACACCTATCAAGTTTGGTGGTATACTTGCAAAAAAAATGTTAAGAACATCCAAAGATTATGTAAAGAAAACCGCTCAGGTGTCGAAAAATGGCAGCTGTGGGGGGCGAGGGAGAAAATGAAAGAATATTATGACGTGATCGTTGTAGGAACCGGTGCCGCAGGTCTTTATTGTGCCCTGAACATTCCGGAAAGAAAGAATATCCTGATGATCACAAAAAAGGAAGCAGATCAGTCTGATTCTTTTCTGGCCCAGGGGGGCATCTGTATGCTCCGGGGCGAGGATGACTATGAAGATTACTTTGAGGATACCATGCGGGCCGGACATTATGAAAATAATAAAAAGGCAGTGGATCTGATGCTCAGAAGTTCCAACAGTATTATTCGGGATCTTTTGATGAGAGAGGTGGATTTTGAGAGAAATGAAAAAGGAGATCTGGAATTTACCAGAGAAGGCGCTCACTCTCAGCCAAGAATCCTTTTTCACAAGGACATTACAGGTAAGGAGATCACCTCAAAGCTGCTGGCCCAGGCACGAACCAGCGAAAATATTGAAATTGTTGAAAATATGACAATGGTAGACCTGATTTCAGCGGATAATATATGCGGCGGAATTGTTGCTATGGACGAGCAGGATGAAATTTATGAAATCCGTGCTCCATATGTAGTACTTGCCTGCGGAGGACTTGGAGGCCTGTATAAAAATTCTACGAATTTTCCGCATATTACAGGAGATGCGCTGGGGATTGCCATGAAGCATGGAATCGTGCTGGAAAATATTGATTACATACAGATACATCCTACAACTCTGTACTCCCAAAAGCCCGGAAGGCGTTTCCTGATCTCAGAATCCGTAAGAGGAGAGGGCGCTTACCTTTATGACAAAAACGGGCAGCGTTTTACAAATGAGCTTCAGCCAAGAGATCTTTTGAGCCAGGCGATTTTTTCTCAGATGGAAAAGCAGGATACAGAATTTGTCTGGGAGGATATGAGGCCTCTGGGGGAAACTGCAATTATGAAGCACTTTCCTAATATTTTCAGCAGATGTCTGGAAGAAGGCTTTGACGTAAGAAAGGAACCAATTCCTGTAGTGCCTGCCCAGCATTACTTTATGGGCGGAATTAAAGTGAATCTGGGAAGCAGAACCTCCATGCAGGGACTTTATGCCTGCGGAGAGACAAGCTGCAATGGGGTTCATGGAAAGAACCGTCTTGCCAGCAATTCTCTTCTGGAATCTCTTGTCTTTGCAAGAAGGGCAGCAGATGATATATTATTTGGGAAAAAGCCGGAGCCATGTCAGGCAGGCGCAGTAGACCGGAAGGTGTATGAGGACCGGGAAAGTCTTATGGCAGGCTACCGTACAGTGATTTTAAATGAAATTGAAAGGATGAAAAAAAGTCATGAATGAAATTACAATGAAAATGCAGGCAGATGAGCTGATTATGATGGCTCTGAGAGAGGATATTACAAGCGAGGATGTTTCCACAAATGCCGTTATGCCAAAGGCTCAAAAGGGAACCGTTGATCTGATCGCCAAAGAGGACGGAGTGATAGCAGGCCTTCAGGTTTATGCAAGAGTATTCACGCTTCTTGATGACAAAACAGAAATTGAATTTTTCTGTGAAGATGGCGAGGAAGTAAAAAACGGACAGCTTCTTGCAAAGGTAACAGGAGATATCCGTGTGCTTCTTTCCGGTGAACGTGTGGCGCTTAACTATCTTCAGAGAATGAGCGGAATTGCCACCTATACAAGAGAAGTGACAAAACTTCTTGGGGGAAGCAGTCTTACTCTTCTGGATACAAGAAAAACAACCCCTAACTGTCGTGTGTTCGAAAAATATGCAGTACGCGTAGGCGGAGGAAACAATCACAGATACAATCTTTCTGACGGAGTTCTTCTGAAGGACAATCACATCGGTGCGGCAGGAAGCGTTGCAAAAGCAGTTGCCATGGCAAAGGCCTACGCGCCCTTTGTCCGCAAAATTGAAATTGAGGTAGAGTCTCTGGAACAGGTAAAAGAAGCTGTTGAGGCAGGAGCTGATATTATTATGCTGGATAATATGACTCCGGAACAGATGAAAGAGGCTGTAGAGCTTATTGACGGAAGAGCGGAGACAGAATGTTCAGGAAATGTCACAAAAGAAAATATTGCCAGAATCCGTGAGGTGGGTGTTGATTATGTTTCCAGCGGCGCGCTTACTCATTCTGCTCCGATCCTTGATATTTCCATGAAAAATCTTCATGCGATCTGAGAGGAGGGAAAGCATGAATACCTCTGAGAGGAGAAGGGAGATTCTGAAGACGATTCAGAGTTCGGATTTTCCGGTGGCGGCCAGAGAGCTTGCGGCAAAATTTGGCGTAAGCCGTCAGGTAATCGTTCAGGATATGGCGGTGATACGGGCGTCAACGCCGGGAATCCTTTCCACTACAAAGGGCTATACCATACAACAGGAAAACAGCTGTACAAGAGAATTTAAGGTTCGCCACAGCCAGGAGCAGGCAGCCGAGGAACTGAACCTGATTGTGGACTGCGGCGGTCGTGTGAAGAATATCAGCATCAGCCACCGTGTATATGGCCGGGTTTCGGCAGAAATGGACATTCGTTCCAGGCATGATGTGACGGAATTTGTAGAAGCTCTGAACAGCAGTCATTCTACAGTTCTGAGCAATGCCACTTCAGGCTACCATTATCATCTGGTAGAAGCGGAAAGCCAGCAGCGGCTGGATCTGATCGGTCAGCGGCTGGAGAGCGCAGGATTGCTGGCCCCCCTGCAACCCTGGGAGAAGAAAGAGAAAAAGGAGAACATAAGATGACAGTAGCGGAGTTACAGGCAGAAATCATTCGCCTGAAAAAAGAAAAAAACATCTGTATTCTGGCACATGCCTATCAGGGACATGAGATTCTGGAGGTTGCGGATTATACAGGAGATTCCTACGGATTAAGTGTAGAAGCCACAAAAAGTGACTGCAGTGGCATGATCATGTGCGGTGTCCGCTTTATGGCTGAGACCTGCAAGATTCTGAATCCTGACAAAAGAGTCTGGCTGGCAAATCCGGCAGCAGGCTGTCCTATGGCAGAGCAGCTTGATGTTCAGGGACTCCGCCAGCTGAAAAAGAAATATCCTGGCTATGCGGTTGTAGCTTACATCAACACCACTTCAGAGCTGAAAACAGAGTGTGATGTATGTGTGACTTCAGCTTCTGCACTGGAAATCTGCAGAAAGCTTGACAATGATAAGATCCTGTTCATTCCGGATCCGAATCTTGGACATTTTGTGGCAGAGCAGCTTCCGGAAAAGACCTTTGCCTTTTATGACGGAGGATGTCCACGCCATAAGATGGTTACTGGCCAGGAGGCAGAAAAAGCAAAAGCTGCTCATTCCAACGCCCTTCTTCTTGTACATCCGGAATGTTGCCCTGAGGTGACACAGAAGGCTGATTATGTGGGTTCTACAACAGGAATTATGGCGTATGCGGAAAAATCGGATGCAGAAGAATTTATTATCGGAACAGAAAACAGTATTGTAGAGCATTTGCAGTTTTCCTGCCCGGATAAAAAGTTTTATCCTCTGTCTGTTTCTCTTACATGCATGGACATGAAGGTTACTACTTTAATGGATGTTTATAATTGCCTGAGAGGAACTGCAGGAGAAGAGATCGAGCTGTCTCCGGAAGTAATGGAAGGCGCAGGAAGATGTATCAGAAAAATGGTTGAATAAATATATGGAGCGAGGGGAAGCGCGAAAGCGCTTCCTTTTGTTTGTCTGGGGGGAAAACAGATAATTTTGATCAGAAACTGTTATCATAGCTTACATTATTCCAGTGTTATTGGAGGCGCAGACAACAGGAGGAGGGATTTCTGAATTTTTCTGAACATATAAAACCTTGACTTTTATATCTTACAGATGTAATATTTAAGCATAAAGATTACAAATGTAAGATTTAAAAAGAGGTGATTACAATAAAAAAGTCAAAAAAGATTTTGTTTACAGTTTTGCTGATTGCTGCAGGGATGCTTCTGATGGTTTTTGCTGTTGGTCTGGTGTCCCGGATGAGGACAGAAAAGCCGGAGGAAATTTTGAAGGCTTATTTTTCCGCAGTGGAAGAAAAGGATTATGAATCCATGTATCAGATGGTGGATCCGGATACGTTGATCAATCTTGATAAAGAGGGTTTTATCCATAGAAATTCCAGAATTTATGAGGGAATGGAAGCCCATAATATCCGTATTGAAAACATTCAGGAAATCAGCAGCAGGGGAAAGACTACTGTGCTGTCCTATGATATTTCTATGGATACTGCGGCCGGAACCATTGCTTTTTCTGATGAGACAGGCTTTGTCAGGACAAAAAACAGATATTTACTTTTATGGAATGACGGGATGATTCTTCCGGATCTGACTCCATCAGACAAGGTAAGTGTTGTTACAGATAAGGCACAGCGGGGAAGGATTCTTGACCGGAACGGAAAGACACTTGCCGGTCCCGGAATTGCTTCTTCTGTGGGCATTGTCCCGGGAAAGCTTCAGAATAAGGAGGAAGCTGTAAAGGAACTGGCTCTGCTTCTTGATATGAGGGAGGAAACCATTCTTCAGAAGTTAAGCGCATCCTGGGTAAAGGAAGATTCCTTTGTGCCGCTGGCAACTATTCCAAAAGTCAGTGAACTGGAGCTTATGGCAGAAAATCCCGGTCAGGAGCTTCTTCAGGAGCAGCAGCGTCAGGAACAGCTTCTTGCCGTCCCGGGAGTTATGCTGACAGATCAGGAGATCCGGACGTATCCTCTGGGTGAAGCCGCCTCTCATTTGATCGGGTATGTGCAGCCTGTAACCGCAGAGGATCTGGAAGAGCATAAGGGCGAGGGCTATGATGCTACCAGTGTGATTGGAAAAAGCGGGGCAGAGCTTCTCTATGAAAAAGAACTGAAGGGGAAAAATGGATGTGAGATCAGAATTGTAGATCAGGCTGGAAACACCAGGAAAGTGGCAGCTAGTGTTCCAAGAGAAGACGGACAGAACATTCAGCTTACCATTGACAGCGGCCTGCAGCAGTCCCTTTATGAAAAATTTCAGGAGGATCCCGGCTGTTCTGTGGCAGTAAATCCTTATACGGGAGAAGTTCTGGCTCTTGTAAGCACTCCTTCCTATGATAATAATGATTTTATTCTGGGACTTTCGGATACTCAGTGGAAGGATTTGAATGAGGATATAAAAAAGCCAATGTATAACCGTTTTCGTCAGATCTGGTGTCCGGGCTCTGTGCTGAAGCCTGTGATCGCGGGAATTGGAATGAAAACAGGCAGTCTGGATCCGGAGGAGGATTTTGGAAATGAAGGACTTTCCTGGCAGAAGGATTCCTCCTGGGGAGATTACCATGTAACGACTCTTCATGAGTATGAGCCGGTTACACTAAAAAATGCCCTGATCTATTCTGATAATATTTATTTTGCAAAGGCAGCTTTGAGAATCGGGGCAGAGACATTGGCGGATTCTCTGGAACAGCTTGGTTTTTGCCAGAAGCTTCCTTTTGAGATTTCTGTGGCGGAATCCCATTATTCGAATACTGATAAAATTGAAACAGAGATTCAGCTTGCTGACAGCGGGTACGGGCAGGGGCAGATTCTTGTGAATCCTCTTCATCTTGCAAGTATTTATACGGCGTTTCTCAATCAGGGAAATATGCTTCGTCCCTATTTGAGATACCGGGAAAATCCCTCTGCAGAAACATGGATTCCACAGGCATTTTCTCCGGAGATCGTGGATAAGCTTATGGAAGGAATGACTGGGGTTGTGAACGATCCTTCGGGGACCGGATATGGAGCCTGCAGACAGGACGTTCTTCTTGCGGGAAAAACAGGAACCGCAGAGCTTAAAGCAACCCAGGAAGATTCTACAGGTACAGAAATCGGATGGTTTGCTGTTTTTCCTGTGGAAAAAGATGCTTCCAGACCAGTTCTTTTGATATCCATGGTGGAAAACGTAAAGGAACTGGGAGGAAGCGGATATGTAGTCCAAAAGGATGCGGAAGTTTTAGAGGAATATTTTGGAGGATAATACAGAACGGGTGATTGCAGCGGCCTGTGAGCCGTCTGCATGGTCTGCACCCTGGATATTTGCAGCAAAATACAGAACATTATCATCTGTTTCCACAAAACCTACAAACCATCCACTGATATCCCTGCCGTTTCTCCGAATAGTTCCGGTTTTGCCGTACAGCGTTCCGCCTGAGAACTCTCCTACCCGAAGCGCATCCTTTACTGCCTGAATGTTTTGTTCGGAGCAGTCAAAGGTATTCGTGTAAAAATTCTGAAGAAGCTCCACCTGTTCTACTGCGGAAATCTTCAGTGAGTCGTCAGCCCAGTAAAGCTTCAGATCTTTACTTATCTGCTTGTTTCCATAATTGATTTTTTTCAGAAAGGAGGAGATTTCTGTTCTTCCAAGCAGCTGATCCATGTTCTGAAAATACCAGTTTACAGAGTCCTTCATGGCAGAATCAAGGGTCTGGTCCTGTTCCCACCGGGGAAATGCGCAGGGAGTGCCGTCCCATTTCATGAAAGAGGATTCCGGTGAGATAATGCCCTTTTCCAACCCGTGAAGAGCAGAATAAATTTTGAAGGTAGAGGCCGGAGAAAAACGTTGGATGGCAAGCTCAGGCCGGTAAATTTTCCAAAGCCCGGTCTGACTGTCATACAGAACAAAGCTTCCGTCAAAACCATGGAAATCTGTGGAAAGCTCAAGATTCTCTGTGGTTTTTCCATGTAAAGAAACAGTTTCTTCGGAGCCGGCGTATGCAGACAATACAGGTATCATTCCTGCAGTAAGAACAGAAATGAGAAGATAGGAAATTACGCTTTTCCATTTTTGTTTCCTGTTTCTGTGCCGGAAAGAGGTGATTCCCAGGATTCGCCGGCGGAGCTGGCTGCCTTTGCTTACCATTCCGGAAGCAGACGGATAAGAAGAGAGCTTTTCCGCCAGATTTAAAAGTGAAGCTCCGTAAAGAGGGTAATCCTCTGCTGACAGATGAGTCAGCACAGAGGCATCGCAGGCAAGCTCCCGCTCCAGGGGGATTTTTTTCAGTACCAGGATAACTGCCGGGTTAAACCAGTAAATAATGCGGAACATAATACAAAGATTATTGACAAGCCCGTCCAGACGGCGGCAGTGCTGAAGCTCATGGAGAAACATATACCGTAATTCATGGGTCTGAAGGACAGAGTCAAGATCGGCAGGAATAAAAATCCGGGGTTTCAGAAAGCCGGTTGTTACAGGCGAATGGATTTGGGGGCTGACAAAAACCAAAATCTTACGACGAATATGGAGCTCTGTACAGCAGTCTGAAAAAAATTTTTGGCTTTCCGGTTTCTCAAGGAGACTGGCGCCGCATTTTATTTTATGGAACTTCCATGTAATATGGAAAAATAAAAGCAGGGTTATGGCAGCACCGGTAATCCAGAACGAAAGAAGTATAAGATTCCAGTGTCCGGGAGCTGCAGAATTTACAGAGACTGCAAAATCCCGGATTACGGAGCTGGAATCCGAGGCTGTCATAGAGGAAATGCCAGGGAGGTTTTGCGCGGAAGCCGGCTGCAGGCTGTTTATAAAAGCAGAAAGCCATTGGAATAATGAGCTTCGGGATACGGGAAACGAAAATCCGAAAAAGGACAGTGGGAGAAAAGGCACGGACAGAAGGATAAAATACGGTATGCAGAGATAATACTGGAGTCCCGGAGAAAGCTGGTTTTTCAAAAGTCTTTTTGCACAGACCAGTATTCCTGTAAGAGCTATAAGAATAAGATTACAGATCAGAAAGCGGATACCAAAATTCTGCAAATTAATTTCCCCCTTCCGGAAAACGATCGTTCAAAAGCTGACGAAGAGATTCCAGTTCTTCCCCGGAAACTGGTTCCGTGTCCAGAAAAGAGGAGAACATGGCAGAAAGCTTTCCATTATAATACCGGTCCAGAAAACTGGAATTTTTTTGGCGGAGATAATCCTCTTCAGAAAAAACAGGAGAATAGACAAACATCCGGCTGCGTTTTTCATAGCAGAGCACACCTTTTGTCACAAGTCGTTTCAGCATGGTCTGGACAGTTTTGGGACTCCA
>NZ_HF999085.1:581-13356 GCF_000433815.1 Blautia sp. CAG:257 | reverse complement strand
GACTCCAGTCAGTAGTCCGGCAAAGTATGTCAGTTACCTGGTTGGTACTGATGGGGGCATGTTTCCAGATGATTTTCATTACCTCGTATTCTGCTTCAGAAATCTGGGGAAGTTTCATGACAGTCTCCTTTCGGGATGGATAGAATGGAATCTTACGTATGTAAGATTATTATAGCCCGGGAGAGGGCGGGTGTCAAATACATAAAAAAAGACAGTCACATGACGGTTGTGACTGTCTTTTTTAATTATAAGCTTATAATTAAAAATAAAAGGCGTTTTTATTAGCCGATGTTGTTTACGGCTTTTGTTAAACGGGAAACTTTTCTTGCACAGTTGTTTTTGTGGTAAACACCCTTGGATGTAGCTTTGCTGATTGTAGCAATTGCCTCGTTAAGTGCAACCTGTGCAGCAGCCTTGTCGTTATTCTGAACTGCAGCTTCTACCTTTTTGATGGAAGTTTTAACAGCAGAACGGATAGACTTATTTCTCGCAGCTTTAGTTCTGTTTACTAAGATTCTTTTCTTTGCAGATTTAATGTTAGCCAATGTGGACACCTCCATTTCGAGTTTTTTTGATTGATTGCTACAGGAACAGACACGGGCGCTCCTGTAAACATGCTTATTTATTTTAGTATACATATTCTGGAATGTCAATACATAATTCTCATAAAAATGTAAATCTTATAGAAAAGGAGCTACCAACTGCTTTATGCGCAGTATAACACTGGAATTTATTTCAGATGTCCCGGGAAAATGAGCGCATTAATTGTATGAAATCGGACAGGATTGCATGTATGGCAGGGAAAAGACACTGCCAATATCATTTACAGGCATGGAGGGAAAAATGTCAGGAAGCAGCAGAATCAGAACGGATCTGGCTCTTGAAGCAACGGAGAGCTTTGCCCAAAGCAATACAGAGCTTAGGGGAGTGGAAGTGAAAGAACAATATGACGAAGAAAGAGACATCCGCACTACGGTTGTTAAAATAACAACAGAAAACGGGGCAAAGGCTATGGGAAGGCCTCAGGGAAATTATATTACCATAGAAGCGCCAAATCTTTCGGCCTCGGACGAGGATTATCACAGAGAAATTTCAGAAGAGATCGCCCGTCATCTGAGAAAGCTTGTCAATCTGAAGCGGGAGACATCAGTTCTTGTGGTAGGTCTGGGAAATCAGGCAATTACAGCGGATGCCCTGGGACCCCACGTTGTGGATAATCTCAGGATGACCCGTCATATTATCAGAGAATACGGACTGAAAAGTACAGAAAAGGAAATTCTGCACCGGGTCAGTGGTCTTGCGCCGGGCGTTATGGCTCAGACAGGAATGGAAACTTCAGAAATTGTAATGGGTGTAGTGGCAGAAACAAAGCCGGATCTTGTTATTGCGGTAGATGCCCTGGCAGCCCGCAGTATCCGAAGGCTGAACCGGACAGTCCAGATCACGGATACGGGGATTCATCCAGGTTCCGGGGTGGGAAATCACAGGATTGGACTTACTGAAGAAAATCTTCAGGTAAAAGTAATTGGAATTGGGGTCCCCACAGTAGTAGATGCGGCAACGATTGTCCATGATTCTATGGAACATCTTCTGGATGCGCTGGAGGAACAGGAGCAAAAAGAGTTCCTGGAGGAAATGATTGCGCCAAATCTTTACAGTATGTTTGTGACACCGAAGGATGTGGATGAAACTGTAAAATATTTAAGCTTTACCATATCAGAGGGGCTGAATATGGCTTTTTCAGGCGTCTGATGGGAAAATCAGAAAATAGATTTCTGCATAGACAAAGCTTATTGCTGCTGTCGCAGAGAATCAGCATATATTACCGGGAAATACTTTGACAGCAGCATATTTCCGGAAATACAGGGGTATAATCATATCATTTTTGTCATAGGATTCTTTGAAAGAGGTGATTCTATGACAAAGCTCCAGAAAGTATCCTGCATTATTTTGAGCATTTTCTTTTTTGCGGTTCTGCTTTTGGTTCCGGGACCGTTTTTTTTGCGGGGAAATGTGTACAGGCAGCTGCCGCTTTACTGCTTTCTGGAGGAAGAAGCAACAAGTGTTCCTCAGAGAGAAGATCCGGAAACCTATGAAAAACTTGTGGAAAGTAATGCAAAATATCTGGCTGATATGATGAAGGCGGAAAATCTTCAGTCGGGTAGTGATGATATGCGGGAAAATCAGGAAACGGCTGCTGAAAAAGAAAAAAACAGACTGGAAGCACACCTGTCAGAAAATGAAAAACCGGAAGAAAAAACAGAAGAATCGGACAGGCACTTGCAGGAACAGCAGGTGACCGGAGAAAAGAAAAGCTCTGAGACAGAGGCGATTCCCACATCAAAACCGGAAGTCAGCCCGGTATCAGATCCCACTGCCAGTCCGGCAGTCAGTTCAGCAGCCTCTGCACAGCCTGCCCTGGCGCAGATACAGCCTGCTCCGGTTATTGGTCTGGCACCTGAAATGCTGGCAGACTATAATTATCTGCTGGATAATTTTTTTATTGTGGACGAAGACACTGCCACCAGCGCAGAGCAGCTGAATGCCGCAGAATTTCTGGCAAACGATCTTACTGTAAAGAGGGATTCACAGGTGCCGCAGATTCTTATTTATCACAGCCACACTCAGGAGACCTTTGCTGATTCCAGAGAAGGTGTGGTGGAGGATTCAATTGTGGGAGTAGGGAATTATCTGGCGGAAATCCTTACAGAAACCTATGGGTATCAGGTTCTTCATGTAACAGAGGAATTTGATCTGGCAGGCGGCGTGCTGGACAGGAATAAAGCCTATGACTATGCCCGACCTTATATAGAGCAGATCTTGAAAGAAAATCCTTCTATAGAAGTGGTGATAGATCTTCACAGGGACGGGGTGGCTGAGGATCGCCATCTGGTAACAGAGATCAACGGCAAACCTACAGCTCAGATTATGTTTTTTAACGGACTCAGTTATACAGCCTCAGGCGGACCGGTGGATTACCTGCCCAATCCATACATACAGGATAATCTTGCTTTTTCTTTTCAGATGGAATACCAGGCCGCACAGTATTATCCGGATTTTTACAGGGGAATTTATCTGTCCGGATTAAGGTATAATCTGCATCTTTGCAGGAGAGCAGTTCTTCTGGAAGCCGGCGCTCAGACAAACACGGTGCAGGAGGTAAAAAATGCCATGGAACCCTTTGCGGATATTCTCAACAGGGTTCTGACAGGGGAATGAAAAAACTTGCTCACATTATACAGAATGAAAATTCTTAAAGGCAATAGAGGATATATGCAGGAGCAGCTTTTGTTTATTTATATGTTATAAGGATTTATGCGTTATATGGAACTGTAAATGAGACAATACAGAATTTTGCACAATAAAATCCACAGTATGCGGACATAAACAAATTTTAAACTTTATTTGTATATCCTGTAAAGACAAAACAGCGAAGATTTTGTGTGCTTTTTTAAATCTGCTCATTTACAGAGATTGTATTTACTTTTGCCGGCTGGAATTTAAAAATGCATTTAAGTTTTGTCGAAGGAAAAAAGAAAATAGGTCTTGAAAATATGAACGTATGTTTGTATAATGGAAACAGGAAAATAATTGGCATATGCTGCCTGCGAAAGGCCTTGGAAAGCAGGGCTGATAACTGGACTTGATGAGGGCGGATATGCTATAATGGGGCACGATATAACGAAAATACACTGAGATAAGAGGAGGAACGCTGCGGAATGACAGATCAGAGCAAGATTCGTAATTTCTGCATTATTGCACATATAGACCATGGCAAGTCCACACTTGCCGACCGTATTATTGAGAAGACCGGACTTCTGACACAGAGAGAAATGCAGGCGCAGATTCTGGATAATATGGATCTGGAAAGAGAAAGAGGGATTACTATTAAATCGCAGGCAGTCCGGATTGTTTATAAAGCAAAGGATGGAGAAGAATATATTTTTAACCTGATCGATACGCCGGGACATGTGGATTTTAATTATGAGGTTTCCAGAAGCCTTGCGGCCTGTGACGGAGCCATCCTTGTGGTAGATGCTGCCCAGGGAATTGAGGCTCAGACACTGGCAAATGTCTATCTGGCTCTTGAACACAATCTGGATGTGCTTCCGGTGATCAACAAGATCGATCTTCCAAGCGCGGAACCGGACCGCGTGATCAGAGAGATTGAGGATGTGATCGGACTGGAGGCAGAGGACGCGCCAAGGATCTCTGCAAAAACAGGACTGAATATTGAGGATGTGCTGGAACAGATCGTGGAGAAGATCCCGGCGCCGGAAGGAGATCCGGATGCTCCGTTAAAAGCCCTGATCTTTGATTCTATTTATGACTCCTATAAAGGTGTTATTGTATTCTGCAGGCTGATGGACGGATGTATCAGAAAAGGCACAGAAGTAAAAATGATGGCAACAGGTTTTTCAACAGAGGTTGTGGAGGTTGGATATTTTGGAGCCGGCCGTTTTATTCCATGTGATGAGCTGTCTGCGGGAATGGTAGGTTACTTTACAGCAAGCATCAAAAACGTCAGTGATACCCGCGTAGGCGATACGGTTACAGAAGTGACCAGACCGTGTGCGGAGGCGCTTCCCGGATATAAGAAGGTTCAGCCTATGGTTTACTGCGGACTTTATCCGGCAGACGGAGCCAAGTACGGGGATCTGAGAGACGCTCTGGAAAAGCTTCAGTTAAACGATGCGTCTCTTTTCTATGAGCCGGAGACTTCTGTAGCGCTGGGCTTCGGTTTCCGTTGCGGATTTCTGGGACTGCTTCATCTGGAGATCATTCAGGAGAGACTGGAGAGAGAATATAACCTTGATCTTGTTACTACCGCTCCAGGCGTTATTTATAAGGTCTATAAAACAAACGGAGAGGTGATCGAACTTACCAATCCGTCCAATCTTCCGGATCCCTCAGAAATTGAATATATGGAAGAGCCTATGGTAAATGCTGAGATCATGGTAACGACGGAATTTATCGGCGCGATCATGGATCTTTGTCAGGAACGCCGGGGACAGTATATTGGCATGGATTATATGGAGGAAACCCGTGCGCTTCTGAAATATAAACTGCCTCTGAATGAGATTATTTATGACTTCTTTGACGCTCTGAAATCCAGATCCAGAGGATATGCATCTCTTGATTATGATCTCTGCGGTTATGAGCGCAGCGAGCTTGTGAAGCTGGATATTCTTGTAAATAAGGAAGAGGTAGATGCCCTTTCCTTTATTGTTCATGCGGAAACTGCCTATGAAAGAGGACGTAAAATGTGCGAGAAGCTGAAAGAGGAAATTCCCAGACAGCTTTTTGAAATTCCGATTCAGGCAGCGATCGGAAGCAAGATCATTGCCAGAGAGACAGTTAAGGCCATGCGTAAAGACGTGCTTGCCAAATGCTATGGCGGCGATATCAGCCGTAAGAAAAAGCTTCTGGAAAAACAGAAAGAGGGAAAGAAGCGCATGCGTCAGGTAGGAAATGTGGAAATTCCTCAGAAAGCCTTTATGAGTGTCCTGAAGCTGGATGAGAAATAAGGAATTCTGTGAAGGTCAAACTAGTGCTAATAGGTGACTGGACGCAGAAGGCTGTAAAGGTCAGGAACAGTAAGGAAAATAGCCTGAACAGGCCTGAGCCTGTCAGAATTGGAGATAGGAAATGAAAAAAAATACAGTAAGAAAGCTGGTTGTTGTTTCCGTGCTTCTGCTCTGTGTGTTTATGGCAGGATGCGGCTGCGGCAAAAAGAAAAAGGATCCGGCCACCCAGCAGGTTCTGAAGATCAGCATCACACCTGAGCCGTCGCCTGCGCCTGAACCGGATAAAATGGATCAGAAGGCAGTAGTCAAAAACGGAAATATTACCATGGTAAATGAATATCTGGTCAACGGGAACAAGACAGACGATAAAGAAACCGACAGCAGAACAGGTGAGAACTCCGAAAATGCAGAAAGTCCGGAACCGGAAACCGATAACGGCAGCGACACAGGAGATCAGGAGGACATTATTGAAGAATAAAGGGAAAAAACCTCTGGAACTTTATCTTCACATTCCTTTTTGTGTGAAGAAATGTGATTACTGTGATTTCCTTTCCGGTCCGTCCGGCACAGAGACCAGGAAAGCATATACAGAGGCTCTTATTAGAGAAATTCAGGCGCTTCCGGAACACCTGGACAGAGAAGTTGTTTCTGTGTTTACAGGAGGAGGAACGCCGTCTCTTCTGGATGCTTCGGACATGGAACGGATCATGGCGGCTCTCCGAGACAGATTTGAATTTTCTGAGAATGCAGAGATCACCATAGAGGCCAATCCCGGTACTCTTTCTTCTGATAAGCTGGAAATATATCGGGTGGCCGGTATCAACCGTCTCAGTCTGGGACTTCAGTCAGCGGATAACAGGGAGCTTCAGATTCTTGGAAGGATTCATACGTATGAAGAATTTCTGGAAAGCTATGAGCTGGCAAGAGCTGCCGGATTTGACAATATTAATATTGATCTGATGTCAGCAATTCCGGAACAGACCTGTGAAAAGTGGATACATAATCTGAAAACTGCAGCAGAACTGAAGCCGGAGCATATATCCGCCTACAGCCTGATCGTGGAAGCTGGGACGCCTTTTGCACAGAGAGAACTGAAGCTTCCCGGTGAGGATGAGGAATATCAGATGTATGAAGATACGGCAGATATTCTGAAGAGATATGGATTTGAACAGTATGAAATATCTAATTATGCAAAGAATGGATATGAGTGCAGACATAATATAGGTTACTGGAAAAGAACAGAGTATCTTGGACTTGGACTGGGAGCAGCCTCTCTTGTAGATGAAGAACTATGGAAATGCCTCTGTGGAGAGGAAACCAGTGGAAGCTCTGAAAGAGAAGGTATGGACGGAACAGAATACTGCAGTCTGGAACAGAGGGAATACCGGTTCTGCAATACCCGGAATCTGCAGGAATATCTGGAGAACAGCAGAAAACCCCGGATAATCCGCCGGGATGTTGCTGCTTTGTCAGAAAAGGAGCAGCAGGAAGAGTTTATGTTTCTTGGACTTCGGATGACAAAAGGCATTTCTGTTCAGGAGTTCAGGGGACGTTTCGGAAAAGAAATTGAAGAAATTTACGGACAAGTTCTGAAAAAATATGAAGCCATGGGATTTCTGGAAGAAAGCGGTGGATTCTGGCGTTTTACGCGAAAGGGAATACATGTAAGCAATCACATTCTGTCAGATTTTCTTCAGGACTGAAGGGCTGAAACCAAAAGCAGGATACAGAATCCAGGTATATACAGGATAGAAATTGGAGGAACAAATGGCTGAACATACAACAGGCAAAAAGTTTATCAGAATCCGCGGGGCAAATGTAAATAATCTGAAAAACCTCAGCGTGGATATTCCGAGAGATGAATTTGTGGTTCTGACAGGTGTCAGTGGATCCGGAAAATCTTCTCTGGCTTTTGATACCATTTATGCAGAAGGACAGAGACGTTATATGGAATCTCTTTCTTCCTATGCAAGACAGTTTCTGGGACAGATGGAAAAACCGGATGTGGAAATGATTGAAGGGCTTCCTCCGGCAATTTCCATTGACCAGAAATCCACCAACCGAAATCCCCGTTCCACAGTGGGAACCGTGACGGAAATTTATGACTATCTTCGTCTTCTGTATGCAAGAATAGGAATTCCTCATTGTCCCAGGTGCGGAAAAGAGATAAAAAAACAGACCGTTGATCAGATGGTGGATCATATCATGTCTCTGCCTGAGCGGACAAAGCTTCAGCTTCTGGCTCCTGTGGTCAGAGGGCGGAAGGGAACCCATGTCAAGCTTCTGGAACAGGCAAAAAGAAGCGGATTTGTCCGTGTTCAGATTGACGGAAACCTGTATGAACTGTCAGAAGAGATTAAGCTGGACAAAAATATCAAACATAATATTGAAATTATCGTAGACCGTCTTGTGGTAAAACCGGGAATCGAAAAAAGACTGGCAGATTCCATTGAAACTGTTCTGGATCTTGCAGAGGGACTTCTCATGGTAGATACCATGGACGGAAATGTTCTGACCTTCAGCCAGAGCTTTTCCTGCCCTGACTGTCAGATCAGCATTGATGAGATCGAGCCAAGAAGTTTCTCTTTTAACAATCCTTTTGGAGCCTGTCCGGATTGTTACGGTCTTGGATACAAAATGGAATTTGATGAGGATCTGATGATTCCGGATAAATCACTGAGTATTTCTCAGGGAGCTATCGCCGTGATGGGATGGCAGTCCTGTACGGATAAGGGAAGCTTTACAAGAGCCATTCTAGATGCTCTTGCAAAGGAATATAATTTCAGCCTGGACACACCTTTTCAGGATTATCCCCAGAAAATAAAAGATGTGCTGATCCATGGAACAGAAGGCAGGTCTGTCAAGGTTTATTATAAGGGTCAGAGAGGAGAAGGCGTTTATGATGTGGCGTTTCCGGGACTGATCAAAAATGTGGAGCAGAGATACCGGGAGACCGGTTCCGATGCCATGAAGCAGGAATATGAAACTTTTATGCGCATCACCCCATGCAAAACCTGTAAGGGACAGCGTCTGAAAAAAGAAGCTCTGGCTGTTACTGTTGGCAATAAGAATATTTATGAGCTGACGGCTCTTTCCATAGAGAATCTGAAGAAGTTTCTGGCTGAACTGAAGCTGACAGAACAGCAGGAACTGATCGGAAGGCAGATTCTGAAGGAGGTTCGGGCAAGAGTGGGATTTCTGGCAGAGGTAGGACTTGACTACCTTTCTCTGGGACGGGCTACAGCAACTCTTTCCGGAGGGGAAGCGCAGAGAATCCGTCTGGCAACGCAGATCGGTTCCGGTCTTGTAGGAGTGGCCTACATTCTGGATGAGCCAAGTATCGGACTCCATCAGAGAGATAACGACAAGCTTCTGAAAGCGCTGATGCGTCTGAGAGATCTGGGAAACAGCCTGATTGTGGTAGAGCATGATGAAGATACCATGCGGGCTGCAGACTGTGTTGTGGATATTGGTCCCGGAGCCGGGGAGCATGGTGGAAAACTTGTGGCAATGGGAACTGCAGAAGATCTGATGAAAAATGAAAATTCCATAACAGGCGCTTATTTAAGTGGAAAATGCAGAATCCCGATACCGGAGGAGCGGAAGAAGCCAACGGGATGGCTGAAGATCCGCGGAGCTTCGGAGAACAATCTGAAACAGGTAAATGTGGATATTCCTCTTGGGATTCTGACCTGTGTCACCGGTGTCAGCGGATCGGGAAAAAGCTCTCTGATCAACGAGGTGCTTTATAAAACTCTGGCGAGAGACCTGAACAGAGCCCGTATCATTCCGGGAAAACATAAGGAAATACTGGGACTGGAAGAGCTTGACAAGGTGATCAGTATTGACCAGTCTCCTATAGGAAGAACTCCCAGATCCAATCCCGCAACTTATACAGGAGTTTTTGATCAGATCCGGGATCTTTTTGCTTCTACGGCAGACGCCAAGGCAAGAGGGTATAAAAAGGGACGCTTCAGCTTTAATGTAAAGGGCGGAAGATGTGAAGCCTGCAGCGGAGACGGAATCATCAAGATTGAGATGCATTTTTTATCAGATGTTTATGTGCCCTGTGAGGTCTGCAAAGGCAAACGATACAATCGTGAAACCCTGGAAGTCAAGTATAAGGACAAAAATATTTATGATGTGCTGAATATGACCGTGGAAGAGGCGCTGGGATTTTTTGAAAATATCCCGTCTATCCGCAGGAAGATCCAGACCTTATATGATGTGGGACTTTCCTATATCCGCCTTGGCCAGCCCTCCACAGAGCTTTCCGGAGGAGAGGCGCAGAGAATCAAGCTGGCAACGGAACTCAGCAGAAGAAGCACAGGAAAAACCATCTATATTCTGGACGAGCCCACAACCGGTCTTCATTTCGCGGATGTGCATAAACTGGTAGATATTTTGAAACGTCTGGCAGACGGTGGAAATACAGTAGTAGTGATCGAGCATAATCTTGATGTGATCAAAACAGCAGATTATATTATTGACATGGGACCTGAGGGCGGCGATCGGGGCGGAACAGTGATCGCAAAGGGAACGCCCGAAGAAATTGTAAAAATACCGGAATCCTATACGGGACAGTACGTGGCCAGATATCTGAAGCAGTAAACAGAGAACTGTCGGAGAGGTAAAGAATTCTCCGGTACAAAATTACGTCAGTGACAGAGTTTGGTCAGAAAGGAGGGCATTATGCCTGCAAGTGATATCGGAATCGATCTGGGCACCAGAAACTGTCTGGTGTATTCTACGGCAAAGGGACTTGTTCTTCAGGAACCTTCTGTAGTTGTTTATGATAAAAATACAGAAAAGATCAGAGCCATAGGGGAAGAGGCCCGTCAGATGGCAGGCCATGTGACCTCTAATATGGAAGTGATCCGCCCTATACGTCAGGGAGTGATCGCTGACTTTAATGTTACAGAAAAAATGCTGAAATATTTTATAACAAAGGCAATGGGAAACAGAGTTTTCCGTAAGCCCCGGATCAGTATCTGCGTTCCAAGCGGGATTACGGAGATTGAGAGAAAAGCTGTTGAGGAAGTTACTTATCAGGCCGGGGCCAGAGAAGTTTTTCTGGTAGACGAGCCAATTGCCGGAGCCATAGGCTCCGGTGTGGATGTAACCAAGCCTTTTGGAAATCTGATCGTAGACATAGGCGGAGGAACCACAGATGTGGCAGTGATCTCTCTGGGAGGCGTGGTTGTTTCTGCCTCTGTTAAGGTGGCAGGAGACGCCTTTGACCAGGCAATCATGAATTACGTGCGCAAAAGCCACAGCCTTTTTATCGGAGAGGATATGGCAGAGGAAATAAAAATCAAAATAGGAACGGCAATTGAAGAGTCCAGTCCTCATGTTATGGAGGTAAAAGGCAGAAACATTATGACAGGACTTCCCAAAACAGTTAAGCTGACCTCTGAAGAAGTGCGGGCTGCTCTGAAGGATGCCACAGGACAGATCGTAGAGACTGTGCATGGGGTTCTTGAAAAAACTCCGCCGGAACTGGCGGCAGATATTGTTGACCGCGGGATTGTTCTTACGGGAGGCGGCGCGCTTCTTCGGGGAATGGATACGCTGATCGAGAGGAAAACAGGAGTCAGCACACTGACCGTGCAGAATGCAATGAGCGTAGTTGCTGTAGGAACCGGAAAATATGCTGAAGTAAGAGCAAGAATGGAAGAGTAAGATGAGTGAAAGCGTAACAGGATATATTGACCATATTATATTCAGAAATGAAGACAACGGATATACGGTCCTTGTTCTGAAAGGAACAGAAGGCGACGATGAGGAGCTGACCTGTGTGGGAACTTTTCCTGTGATCAGCCAGGGAGCCACCATTGAGGCTTCCGGGAATTTTATCAATCATCATATTTATGGAAAACAGTTCCAGATCACCTCTTTTACAGAAAAAATGCCTGAGGATGCCATGGCAATGGAGCGCTACCTTGGCTCCGGGGCTATTAAGGGGATTGGAGCGGCTCTGGCTGCCAGGATTGTCCGCAGGTTTGGGGCAGATACCCTTCGGATCGTGGAAGAAGAGCCTGAACGTCTGGCTGAGATCAAGGGGATCAGTGAAAAAAAGGCCCGCGAGATCGCTGCTCAGATGGAAGAAAAGGCAGATATGCGAAAAGCAATGATGTTTTTGCAGAAATACGGGATCTCCCTGAATCTGGGGGCAAAAATCTATCAGAAATACGGAGATTCTGTTTACAGTGTTCTTCAGGAAAATCCTTACCGCCTTGCAGATGACATCAGTGGCGTGGGGTTTAAAATCGCGGATGAGATCGCAGGGCGCATAGGTATTCATACAGATTCAGATTACAGGATCAAAAGCGGAATGATGTATACTCTTTTACAGGCGACAGGAGAAGGCCATGTGTATCTTCCGAAAGAGGAACTGTTCCGGAGATCCTCCGAGCTTCTTGGAGTGGACGCCTCCTATATGGAAAAGCACCTTATGGATCTTTCCATGGAAAGAAAGGTGATCCAGAAAGAAGAGGGGGAAATGGTACTGGTTTACCCCAGTCGTTTTTATTACCTGGAGCTCAATACCGCCAGAATGTTAAGAGAGCTGAATATTGACTGTCCTGAGGATGAAGCTTTTGTGCAGCGCAGGATTGCCCAGATTGAAAAGGAAACAGGCACAACACTGGATGAAATGCAGAAAAAAGCAGTGACCGAGGCTGCCGGCCACGGTCTTTTTATTCTAACCGGAGGACCGGGAACCGGAAAAACGACAACCATTAACGCAATTATCCGTTTTTTTGAAGGAGAAGGCAGTGAACTGCGTCTGGCAGCACCTACAGGAAGGGCTGCAAAGCGGATGACAGAGGCTACAGGCTATGAAGCTCAGACCATACACCGGCTTTTGGAATTAAACGGAATGCCGGAAGAGGAAAGACAGGGACAGGCAGTTCATTTTGAGCGAAATGCGGAAAATCCTCTTGAAGCAGATGTGATCATTATAGATGAGATGTCTATGGTGGATATTCAGCTGATGCATTCCCTTCTTCTGGCAGTAACCGCAGGAACACGGCTGATTCTTGTAGGAGATGAAAACCAGCTTTCAAGTGTGGGGCCGGGAAATGTTTTAAGAGACATTATCCGAAGCGGAGAATTTCCGGTGGTAGAGCTGAAAAAGATCTTCCGGCAGGCGTCAGAGAGTGATATTGTTGTCAATGCCCACAAGATCAACAGGGGAGAACAGGTGACTCTCAGTAATAAAAGCAGCGATTTCTTTTTTCTGAAGA
>NZ_HF999085.1:0-424 GCF_000433815.1 Blautia sp. CAG:257 | reverse complement strand
GCGTGGAAAGGCTGAACCAGATCCTGCAGCGTTATCTGAATCCTCCGGAACCATCCAAAAAAGAAAAAGAATATGGTCAGGGTCTGTTCCGGGAAGGCGACAAAGTCATGCAGATCCGGAACAACTATCAGCTTGAATGGGAGATCCGCGGAAGGTACGGGATTCCTGTAGATAAGGGCGTGGGTGTCTTTAACGGTGACACGGGGATCCTGAAAACGATCAATGAATTTTCGGAAACAGCGGAAGTAGAATTCGAGGACGGACGCTGTGCGGAATATTCCTTTAAACAGCTGGAAGAACTGGAACTTGCCTATGCAGTGACCATACATAAATCCCAGGGCTCTGAGTATCCGGCAGTGGTGATTCCTCTTCTGTCAGGACCGAGGATGCTTTTAAACAGAAATCTGCTGTATACGGCTGTCAC
>NZ_HF999084.1:11657-20602 GCF_000433815.1 Blautia sp. CAG:257 | reverse complement strand
AATCGTATGTGTCTCACTGTTTAGTTATCAAGGTTCTTGCTGTTTTGACAGCTCATTTACTTTATCATATGCATTCGAGCTTGTCAAGAACTTTTTTCAAGTTTTTTCGACTTTCTTCAAGCCTCAAAACTCAAACGGAGAAGGAGGGATTTGAACCCTCGCGCCGCTGTTAACGACCTACTCCCTTTCCAGGGGAGCCCCTTCGGCCAGCTTGGGTACTTCTCCAAATTGCCCTAGATGCTTGCTCCCGTTTACCAGAAGCGTTTTATATTATATAACATCTTTTTCCATTTTGTCAAGCAGTTTTTTATCTTTTTTTATTTAAAGCTTTTTGCCTGACGAGCGGAGAGAGTGGGATTCGAACCCACGCGCCCTTGCGGACAAACGGTTTTCAAGACCGCCTCGTTATGACCACTTCGATATCTCTCCCTATGCAATTCTGTGCTTTTGTGACATTCTCTGTCAGCACGAATTGCATTTTATCATCAAACGTTCTCACTGTCAAGACATAAATTCAAATATTTTTCAAAAATATTTCCGCAATGTCCAGATCCTCAGGTGTCGTTATTTTAAGATTCTTATAGGACCCCTCTGCCAGACTGATTTTTGCCCCGGACGCCCGTTCCACCACCATAGCATCGTCTGTAATTCCCTCCATGTTTCCACAACGGATTTTTTCATGGGCATTCCGAATCAGAGAGTATTCAAAAATCTGAGGAGTCTGAACAGACCATACAAGATTTCGTTCCGGCGTCTCCTGTACAAATCCTTTCTCATCAGCCACCTTGACTGTATCCTTTGAGGGCATTCCGATCACACAGGCTCCTGTTTCCCTGGCTCCGTTCATTCCCCGTTCCAGGATTTCCTGTGTAATAAACGGTCTTGCCCCATCATGGATCAGAACAAAATCACTGTTTTCACAGGCAAGAAGTCCTTCATAAACAGAATCATATCGCTCTTTTCCACCGGGTATCACTTTTGTCACCTTGGTAAGACCATATTTTTCCACAATTTCCTCTTTGCAAAAAGCAACAGACTCTGCTCCTGTTACCAGAATAATATCCGTGATCAAAGGACTCTGCTGAAAACAATTCAGAGAATAATAGAGAACCGGTTTTCCTCCCAACTCCAGAAACTGCTTCTGGACCCTGCTGTTCATTCGTTTACCCTGTCCTGCTGCCAAAACAATGGCTGTATTTTTTCTTTCCATAAAAACCTCCCCAAAAGTTTTTATCTTTCTCCCAGTTTCAGATTCGGCACTGCATTCAGATCCCATCCATGGCGAGTCCCTTTTTTGTACTCATAATAAGCTGCAACTCCGATCATAGCTGCGTTATCCGTACAGAAAATCGGAGACGGGCGGTAAAAGCTGTATCCATTTTCCTTGCATGCCTGCTCCATCGCTGCTCTCAGAGTACCATTGGAAGCTACTCCGCCTGCAATAGCCACCTTTTTCATCCCAAAATCCTTTGCCGCCATCATAGTATGCTCTACCAGAACATCTACCACCGCTTTCTGGAAAGATGCCGCAAGATCTGCACGATTTACCTCTTCGCCCTTCATCTGCGCCTGATTCAGATAATTCAGAACCGCAGACTTCACTCCACTGAAGCTGAAATCATACGGACAGTCTCCCACTTTTGCTCTCGGGAACTGTATCGCATCCGGATTTCCTTCTTTTGACAGTTTATCAATCTTAGGACCTCCCGGATAGCCCAGACCAATAGCCCGGGCAACTTTATCAAAGGCTTCTCCTGCCGCGTCATCTCTGGTTCTTCCCAAAATCTCAAACTCCCCGTAATCTTTAACGATCACAAGATGGGTATGTCCTCCTGAAACGATCAGGCAAAGAAACGGCGGTTCCAGATCCGGATGTTCAATATAGTTTGCGGAAACGTGCCCCTCTATATGGTGAACGCCTACTAATGGAAGTTTTTTTGCATAGGCAATAGCCTTGGCTTCTGCAACCCCTACAAGCAGCGCGCCTACAAGCCCCGGACCATAGGTAACGCCAACAGCGTCTAGGTCGTCCAGCGTTACCCCCGCTTCCTTTAACGCTTCCTCGATTACCTGATTGATTTTTTCAATATGTTTGCGTGATGCAATTTCCGGCACAACTCCGCCATACAGCTTATGGAGTTCAATCTGAGAGGAAATCACATTAGATAAAATTGTTCTTCCGTTTTTTACAACAGATGCTGCTGTCTCATCACAGGAGCTTTCTATTGCCAGGATCAGTGTATCTTCCACTTTTATTCCTCCTCAAAATTCAGTTCCGCACTTTTTCCATCCTTCCCCGGATAAGCCTGCGGAAAAATTCCTCTTACCGTTTCCATATACTCTTCCGGACGAATCAGGGACGGACTGTAATGTGTCAGCCACATTTCTTTTACCCGGGCATCCCGCGCCAGCTCCGCCGCTTCGCGGAAAGTCATATGCTTGTAGCCTTTTGCCTTATCCGCCTTGTCATCCTCTCCGTACATTCCCTCACAGATAAAAAGGTCTGACTCTCTGGCATTGCGGAGAATGGATTCCGTTGGTCTGGTATCTGTGGTATACGTAAGTTTGATCCCCTTTCGATCCGGTCCAAGAACCATATCCGGAGTATATACAACTCCATTTTCCTCTATAGTCTGGCCCTTTTGCAGCGGATTCCAGAATTTCAGCGGAATCTCCTGCTCTTTGGCACGTTCAGGAGAAAATTTGCCCTGTCTTAAAATTTCCAGAGTATATCCGTAACAGATGACATTATGATTCACTCTGAAAGCAGTAATTCGATACCCGTTCAGCTCAATAACCTCTTCCGGTTTCGTAATTTCTATAAATCTGATCTCAAAGGGCAGCTCCGGAGCAATCACCCGAAGAGCGTTCACTACCCTCTCCAGGCCTCTGGGGCCGATCAGCGTCAGAGGCTCTGTACGGTCTGCATTTCCCATGGTAAGAAGCAGTCCGGGCAGTCCGCTGATGTGATCTCCATGATAATGGGTAAAGCAAATTACATCAATCGGCTTAAAGCTCCATCCTTTTTCTTTTACAGCAACCTGAGTTCCTTCTCCGCAATCGATCAGCAGACTGCTTCCATTGTACCTGGTCATCAGAGCAGTCAGCCATCTTCTCGGAAGAGGCATCATCCCTCCGGTTCCTACTAAACAAACATCTAACATAGTTTACCTCTTTTATTCTGAAAAGACTTCTGCAAAATACCTTCTGCTGTTATCTTCACATTTTCTCTACTGGCAAAGTGTAACACAATCAGAACCTCAAAACAAGGCAAAAATCCCCTTCTGTCACAGTGTCATCGCAGTGGAAGGCTGAGTTCTGCAACAAACTCCTCTCCGGTTTTCCCACATAAAAGACTTCCTCCGTGAAGCTCTGCAATCTTTGCAGCGCTTTTCAGTCCGATCCCGCTTCCTACAGTCTGCTTCTCTTTTCCCATACCGTTGGACATTACTGTTTTCAGCGTCTTTCCTTCCACATACACCTGAATATCTGTTGTTCTGGTTCTGTCCCCATAACGCTCAGTATTGGAACCAAGATTCCAGATCAGACGTCTGATCAGAAAGGGATTTGCTTTCCATACGGTTTCCGGCAGTTCCCCCTGGCTAAAAGAAACCGGAATCCCCTGAACAGACAGTTCTTCTGCCATTTCCTTTACCATTTCTGCAAACATTGACGGGTTCCAGGTCTGCATAATAATTTCTCCTGTATTCTCAAATACAAGAGCATACTCAAACATTTTATCTGATAGGTTCCTTATCTCTTCTGTTTTTTCCAGGCATTTCTGAATATACGCAGGGTAATCTTCTGCCCTGCCTTTTTTTCTGTGGAGAATCTCCAGATATCCGTTAAGGGCAGTCAGAGGCGTTCTGAGATCATGAGAAACTGCCCTGATCAGCTCCTGATTGTCCCTGTGAACTTTCCGCTCATTTTCCATACTGTTTTTCAGCGTCAGTCTCATGTTGTCCAGTTCTACAGCCAGGGCGGAAATTTCATCATGCCCCTTTACAGTTACTCTGTGCTCCATGTCCCCCTGCCCGATCACTGTAATCTCAGCACGCAGGTTTCCCAGATATTTCATTCTCCTGTGAGCAAAAATAAGCAGCGGCAAAAAAACTGCCATTCCATCTGCAGCTGCAACCATCAGATAATATAACGAAAAAAATTTAAGAGACTGGTAACTCATAATCTGTACCCGGGCAGTTCCATCCTGAAATTCAATTTCTGTTTCTACAGGCGTCTCCATCCCCTGGGCGGCTATATCGCTGTCTGACCATACCCAGCTGCCCCAGAAAGGACTGTCTAAGACTTCTGGAAAAAAGCCTTCCTGATATTGTCCGTCCTCATCATAAATTCCAAGCCATGTATAAATATCTGCCTTTTCTTCAAATACCGGCATATAAATCTCCGGCTGATCCATTCTGTAGGAGGGCGCCGTCTCTTTAAGCCAGTCCATATATTCTTCCCGGGAATCTGTGAATATTTCATGTTCCAGAACCCAGCCGTAAGCTGCAAATCTTCTGCTTACAAAAAACATGGTAGCCAGAACAGCAACTGTAAAACTTGTCAGAAAAAGCAGCATAAGCTCCTGTGTCAGCTTCCGCTCTCTTTCATTTCTTTTTTTCTTAATCACAGCGGTATCCCCTTCCCCATATGGTACGGATAATTCTTGGCTTTCCGGGATCATCTTCTATTTTTGATCTCAGATTCCGGATGTGTACCATAACAATATTTGCCGCCCCGTAATAATAAGTTTCTTCCCATACCGCCTCATACAGGTGTTCCACAGAAAAAATCTGCTTTCTGTGCTTCATAAGGGTACAGAGAATGGAAAACTCCGTATCTGTCAGAGAAATCTCTTTTCCGTTTTTCCATACAGTTCCGGCTTCCGGATACACTTCCAAAGCTCCGCTGCATATTTTTTCTTCCTGTGTTCTCCGGCCGCTGCCCTGATATACATGATAGCGCCGCACCAGGGCTTTTACTCTGCTGATCAGCTCCTGATAGGAAAACGGCTTGGGAAGATAGTCGTCTCCGCCGCTGGAAAATCCCATGATCTTATCTTCCACCTGAGTTCTTGCGCTGAGAAACAGGATTGGGACATTTGATTTTTTCCGGATCTCCATACAGGTCTGATACCCGTTTAATCCCGGCATCATCACATCCAGCAGAATCAGATCATAAGCTCCATGTTCTATTTTATCCAGAGCTTCCTTTCCGTCTCCTGCTTCATCCACAGTAAATCCTTCCCCCTGCAGAAGTACCATAGCCACCTCCCGGATTTCAGGGTTATCGTCCACAATCAAAATTTCCGGTTCTTCCATTATCTTTCTCCTTTTGCGTTTGGAAATACTGCTGCCGCATTTTTCCACAAAATATTATACTACGATCTTTAAACTCTATGTTTGCATCATTCGCCTCGTTAAGTGACCGGGTATCAGGAATTTTGCATATATATGACAAAACGCCTCGCAGAATACTGTCGTATAAACAATAACCATTCTATCTCCGAATTCACTCTGTATCTTCGTCCCGGCTTCATTAAGCGTTCATATTATATCATGTTTTTCGGGCTTCAATGTGATTCTTAATAATTCTTCAGATTTATGCAACAGGTTTCTTAAGATATAAAATGTATATTTTCGTTATCATTTCATATACTCTACTTCATTTGAAAGGAGCCCGCTTTTATGGAACATCTTATTAACCGGAAGTCCACTTCCTTCTCTCATCCCCGGAAAAATACTCAGGTCTTTTTCCCTGTTACTGCACTGCATTTTATTTTACTTACCACAGCAGTACTTATATTTGTGTATTTTTCCGTTCCGGAAGGAAAGCTTTTCGGCTCAGAAACAGACTGGTACTGCCAGCATGTAACGCTTGTGGATACTATGCGCAGACAGTTTTATGCAACAGGAGATCTGTTTCCGGACTGGATTTCACTTGGAAGCGGGACAAATTTTTATGCACTTTCCTACTACGGATTTCTGCGCCCGGACGTTCTGGTCAGTTATCTTCTTCCTTCTGTTCCTGTGGAAACTGTAATTCAGTTTTATGCGGTAACCGAAATGGCTGCCGGCGCCTGCCTTCTTTACTGGTGGCTTTTTCATAAATCCCTGGACAGGCTTTATTGTCTTACCGGAGGATTTCTTTATCTCACAGCCGGCTGTATGTTCCAGGCTCACAGGCAGATCATGTTTGTAAACTATCTTCCGTTTCTGATTCTTGCCCTTATATACACAGACAGACTGTCCGAAATTCATACCGGAGTTTCCGCAAAAACATTCCCCCTTCATCCCGGACTTGCTGTAAGCTTTTTTATGATATCTGTTCACAGTTTTTATTTTCTGCCCTCCTGCCTTGTCTGCTGTTCCCTGTATCTTCTCTGTACAGGCAAAAACAGACTGCACACATGGAAAATCTGGCTGATTTCTGTTATTACAGGTCTTTGTCTTGCAGCTGTCCACCTTCTTCCTACAGCGCTTGTGATCCTGGAAAATAAAAAAGACGTACAGCCCGCTTCTCTGTGGCAGATCTTTACAGTAAATCCCTCCATGAATACTTTACTTTACAGCTCCTACGGCTGTGGACTCACCCTTCTGGTCCTTTACTGTGTAATGTTATCTCTGGGCTGCAGCAAAACAAAAAAACTGGCCTTTGCGCTTCTTATCCTGTGTTTCAGTCAGCTTTGCTGCTGGCTTCTGAACGGAACCCTTTATCTTCGCCCCAAAGCTCTTATTCCCTTTCTTCCACTGTTTCTGCTGCTTACAGCCCGTACTCTCAGTCTTCTTCAGCAGAAAAAGCTGAAACACCGCTTTCTGCCGGCAGCCTTTTGTGCCATACCTGCACTGGTTCAGATATTTTTTCTTCATCATCCACAGTGGAAGCTGATCCTGGCAGATATACTTGTGCTGCTTTTTTATTCACTGTTGCCGAAATCAGAAATTGTTTTAAAGAAAAAATTTCATTTCAGAGAAAAAAACAGCTCTTCCAAAACAGGAGTATCCTCTTCCCTTTTACAGGCTTATCCCGCAAAAAACCACATAGTCTGCGTCTTTCTCTGTATTATACCTGCTCTTTTATTTGTCAGCACTGCCAAAACAGAAAAATTCGCTGCTTCCTCTGTAAAATCCAGAGAAATCTTTACCCGTCAGGAACTGAAGGAGGTCTGTTCCGAACCCGGAAACGCTGTAGATATTTTTACTGCCCCCATGACAAACAGCAACTACGCTCCTTTGGAAAGCCAACGCCGTACAACCATGTATTCTTCTGTTTCCAACACCGCCTACAACCATCTGTTTTATGACATTCTGAAAATGCCGGTCAGCACCAGAAACCGTGTTTCCATGAACGCTGCTCCCAATCCGTTTCAGGAATATCTGATGGGAATCCGATATATACAGACCACTGAAAACCGGCTTCCTGCAGGATATGTCCCCCGCCTCCAAAAGGGAAATATGGTTCTGGCAGAAAATCCCAATGTACTGCCCGTTGCTTACGGAACCTCAGCTCTTATGAGTGAAGCAGATTATGATACGCTTGATTACCCTTATAATCTGGATACCCTTACCAACCGGACCATTGTTCCGGAAACTGCCGACACCGGGAAATCAGACTATACTTCTCAGATAAAAGAATATACTCTTCCACAGGATTTTATGAAACGTTCCTCAGAATACCTGGCAGAAACCGTATCCCGCAGTCTCCCTTCTGTCCTGAAAGATCAGATTCTGCTTCTGTCTTTTGATGTGGACTATGAGGGAACCAGGGATATTGACATAACCATTAACGGCATCCGAAACAGGCTTTCCGGTTCCTCCGCCCCTTATCCCAACCAGAATCACACGTTCACCTATATGCTTTCTGCCAATACACCTTTAAAAACTCTCGAGATTGCTTTCTCAGAGGGAAATTATAAAATAAACAATCTCCGCGGATTCACTTTGCCGATTTCCGCTATTGCTCATCCTGATATCACGCCATTTACGCCCTGCTCAGAAAACGAAAAGGCGCTTCTCCAGGGCAGTATTACCATGAAGGAGGACGGATACTTTGTAACCTCCTTTGCCTTTTCCAACGGATATGAGATTCTGGTAGACGGACGCCCTGCAGATCCGGTTATGGTAAACAAAGGATTTACAGGTTTTCCCATAAAAAAAGGGACGCATGAAATTATTGTCACTTTCCATGCGCCCGGTAAACGGATCGGTATTCTGTTCAGTTTTGCTGCCGCAATCCTTCTTCTGACAAAGTTATCTACATTGTTTTTGTCATCAGCACTGCGTTTTCCACAGGATTCTCATAATAATCCCTGCGAAGTCCGTCCTCTTTGAATCCCAGCCTCTGATAAAGCCGTCTGGCGATTCCGTTTCCCTGACGGACCTCCAGATGGACAAGCCTGATCCCCTGCATTTCCGCCATGCGAAGCATGCTGTCCACAAGAAACTGCCCGATTCCCTCTTTCTGGCGGTCTGAGCGTACTGCCACATTCAGGATATCTCCTTCATCCAGCACAGTCATCATACTGCAGTAGCCAAGAATACGTTCTTTTTCTTCCACCACAAAAAACATGGTATCTTTTTTCATCAGATAGGTAAGAAATCCTTCCTTTGTCCACGGTACAGAAAAAAGGTTCTGTTCGATATCCACAACCTGATCCAGATCTTCCACAAGCATTTCACGAAATGTCATTGTGCAGCCTCCTGATTTTTCACTTTTTCCCGTTCTGCCCGCTCTCTTTCCGCCTGAGAAACGCGAAGGTAGTCCGGAACATGCTCCTCTGCGGTTTCATATCTTCCCTCTTCGTAATATACAAGTCCCAGAGAAGCCACTGCTGCCGCTCTCTGTCTGTTTACATGAGCAGGAGCAAAGCTGAAAGCTGCCTGAAGCTTTTCCTGGATCAGTTTTCTGAATACAGGCACACCGTCCCCCAAAAAGGTAACTCTTTC
>NZ_HF999084.1:9798-11610 GCF_000433815.1 Blautia sp. CAG:257 | reverse complement strand
AAGCTTTGCAAGAAGGTCCTCAATGGGCACAGCCATCTGGTCCTCCACTGTCTCAAGCCTGTGGTCTTTAAAACGATAAATTCCTGTATATACCTGATTTCTTCTGGCATCCATGATCGGACAGATCAGGCCTTGTGTGTCATAAAGATTATAAGCCAGAGCTTCTACCGTAGGCACACTGATCAATGGCTTTTTAAGCGCAAGCCCCAGCCCTTTGGCCGTAGCAGAACCAATACGGAGCCCGGTAAAAGATCCCGGACCACCGGCAACGGCAATAGCATCAACCGTATCCAGGTCAAGCTCTGTCATCTTTGCCACCTCATCCAGCATGGGAAGCAGAGTCTGAGAATGTGTTTTTTTATAATTCACTGTATATTCTGCAGTCAGAATTTCGTCTTCAACAACAGCTACGGAAGCTACGATTCCCGAACTGTCCAAACCTAAAATTTTCATATTTTATTCAACCTCCTGTACAGTGATCCTGCGGTAATCAAATCCCTGTGTCAGATCCTTTTCTATGGTGATCTCAATCCGTTTTTCCGGAAGGATGTCTCTGATTAGCTCCGCCCACTCAATCAGGCAGATTCCCTCTCCGAAAAAATAATCGTCGTAACCGATCTCTTCCATTTCTTCAATATCACCGATACGGTACACATCAAAATGATAAAAAGGCAGACGGCCTTCCTCATAAACCTGCACGATCGTAAAGGTAGGACTGCTGACAGGCTCTGTGATGCCAAGCCCCGCTGCCACTCCCTGGGTAAAAACAGTTTTTCCCACACCGAGATCTCCGTTCAGGGTATATACCTGTCCCGGCTTTGCTGCTTCACCGATTTTTTTTCCTAATTCAAATGTCTCCTCCGGACTTCTGGTTTCTATTATCATGGCTCCGCCTTCCCAAACAAATTCCGGCTGCTGATCACTCCGTTCCCGGCGGCTTTCATGCCGGCTAAACAATTATCACCTGACTGATTCAGCAGCTCCGGTCTTTTACTTATTTCTTGCAGAATTGTTCTTTGCATATTATAATAGAGCAAACAGAGAAAAACAATACTTTTCGCAAAAGGAGAATAAAACTATGGCAAATCCAGTTGTAACAATCACCATGGAAAACGGTGATGTAATGAAAGCAGAGCTTTATCCGGAGGTTGCTCCCAATACGGTAAATAACTTTATCAGTCTTGTAAAAAAAGGATTCTATGACGGTCTGATCTTCCACCGTGTCATCAACGGCTTCATGATCCAGGGCGGCTGCCCGGACGGAACCGGCATGGGCGGCCCGGGATACAGCATTAAAGGCGAGTTCGCTCAGAACGGCGTTGCAAATGACCTTGCGCACACTCCCGGTGTTCTTTCCATGGCAAGAGCCATGCACCCAAACTCCGGCGGAAGTCAGTTTTTTATCATGCACAAGGCTGCTCCTCATCTTGACGGAAGCTACGCTGCCTTCGGCAAGATCACAGAGGGTATGGATGTTGTAAACCGCATTGCAGAAGAGGATACCGACTACAGTGACAGACCCCTTGACGATCAGGTAATGAAAACAGTAACTGTGGAAACCTTTGGCGTGGATTATCCGGAACCGGAGAAATGCTGATTCAGTTTTCGGGAATAGTATGTAATAAAATCGTACTGTAAAAAGATTCACTGAATGGCTGACAGACAGCCTGTAACCAGAGAATAGCTGAAAAAGTTATTCTCTGGTTTTTTTCTTACCCGTCAGATGGTATTCACACAGTCAGAAACAGCGCTGCTGTCATTCCTCAAAGGTCAGCACTTCCCCATCCAGAACTGCAAAATACAGTTCTCTGT
>NZ_HF999084.1:4633-9743 GCF_000433815.1 Blautia sp. CAG:257 | reverse complement strand
TTCCGTTTGTGCTTTCCGTAATGGCTTTCTGTACCTCATCCACATCCTGAAACGGAATCAGAAGCTCCAGGATTACCCGGTCTGTATATTCGCTGTTCAGAACAGGCAGGCTCCTCTCGCCTGCAATATACTGAAGCTTTCCCACTCCTGTATAATCCGTGGTTACTCTGAGACAGATTCCTTTTTTCTTCTCAATAATACGGCTGGCTGCAAGACCTTCCTGAACCGCCCTGGAATAAGCCCGGACAAGTCCTCCTGTTCCCAGCAGAACTCCCCCGAAATATCTTGTTACAACCACTGCCACATTATAAATATCTTCTCCCAGGATCACATCCAGCATAGGACGTCCTGCCGTTCCGGAGGGCTCCCCGTCGTCGCTGCATCTGGTATATTCCCTGTTTGATCCCACCGAATACACAAAGCAGTTATGTCTTGCATCCCAATATTTTTTTTTCATTTCTTCCAGAAATGCCAGGGCTTCCTCCTCAGTTTTTACCGGGCGCACAGTTGCTATAAATCTGGACTTTTTTTCTGTGATCTCTCCACAGCCGCCCTCTAATATGGTCTTGTATGTTTCCAGCATAAATCTTGTCTCCTGTTTTTATATTTACTTTCTGTTTTTTCTGTTCAGGATTTCTGTTTTTCCACAGCCTTGATCTGATCCAGATTATACTTTTCCACCTCGCTGAGAACAGAATCCTCTATTTTATCAAACTCTTCCGGCGAATACTGAGGAACATACCATTCTTTGCTGTCAAAATACTGCTGCAGCTCCGGAGTTTTAAATCTCCGTCCATGTCTGGCATAGATCTCATTTCTCGCCCGTGAAAGCTGCTCACTTGTCAGTCCTGCAAGCTGCTCCTGAGTTACTTTTTTCTGAGAACTGTCCGGTAAAATGTAGTCTGCCGCTGCATCCGTTTCCTGATCTTCCTGAGGCTGTGAAGATGAGCTTATATCAAGTGTGGTTTTTGTCTCCTGAACTGTCTGGATAATATTTGAATAATCTCCATAATTCACTCTATATGTGATTTTTGAAGCCTGCCATGCCTCTTCTTCTGCTTTCCACTGATCTTCGTCAACTATATTTCCATTGATGCTGTATGTAAGTCCTCCGTTGCCTGCCTGTTTTTTTGCCTCGCGCACTATTCCAAATTTCCCCTCAGCATAACCATGATAATCATTGACCGCACCATCATCAGCCATTCCCGTGAGCAGATATCTTTCGTTATTATATTCTGTCAGCGTCAATGTCTGAATACCGCCATTTGTCAGATACAGTTCACCTGAATCCAGCATATTAATTGATGACGTTCCAGAAGCTATTTCCTCTCCCCACACTTCAAATGTATAATGGCCTGAAAATGTATTCTGTACCTCATCCTGATAAACCAGAAGCAGCTCATCTGATCCATTCTGATCAAAATCCACCAGTTTCATAAAGCACAGACCACCCAGAATATACTGCCCATCTCCCCGGTCAGTTTCCTGAATTGCTCCATATCTTTCTTCATATTCTACAATCAATTTCCTGTATTGTTCATAGATGTTCACCTGAGCGCTTCCAGTATCTTCAGCTTCACTCTCCTGTGACACATCTTCTTTTTCCCCATCCGTCAGAGTAACCGTCTGCGTTTCTTCCTCATACTGCCATTTCATTCCAAATATTTTTGCAAATTCTTCAAAGGAAATCATTAGTTTTCCATCCGCAAACGATGCAGGAATCTGCATTTCGCAGGTTTCTCGCTGTTCTGGATCCTGTTCAGGTGCCACCTGGATCTCTGACTGATCTTTTTTTACAAACATAATTTTTCCCTGATACTGAATTGCGTAAGCATCCTGATTATTATAATAAAATCCTGCCCCAAGTTTCTCTGCCAGATCTGCCACGGAAACCAGAATTACCTGGTTCTGAGTTATCAGCGCATCCTCCGGCAGTTCCAGATGTTCCTGGTTATACAAAACAGTAAGCGATGAATCTGCTTTTGGCGTTGCTGTCATACACGGCAAAAAAGCCATGCTTATAGCACTGATAAGTACAAGCACTGTTTTTATTTTTCTCTTCATATCGTTCACCTTCCACACTCTTTAAATTTTCCACCCTGAATACTCTGTTTATTTATGCACCGTTTCATTATACCAAGATCACTCAATCCGGCATTCTCATTACCGATCTTTGTTGAATATCCAGGCAGATACTCTCAACTAAATTCATCCCGAATCCGCAAAGTATTCCTATTGCGCCGCGTAAGTCCATACCTGAAGTACCTGAGGCGCCACCGTATTGTAATCCCATTTTTTTCTGCTGTTAGCTTTGCTGAAAGGATCGTTAATTGTAAGCATTCCGTCAGAAATCCCCCGGATCACAATAAAATGACCTTCATCAGTAAAATCCCCGGGGCCCACGGCGCAGATGATCAGCCCCCCGGTGTCCACCGTCTCTTCCATCTGCTGGAGATCCGCAGAAGGGAACTGATTAACTGTAATTCCATACTCCCTGGCGATATCCCCCATAAAAAGCCATGAGGTTCCCACTCCTTCCACATAATAACCGTCCTCCATAGCCCGCTGCGCCAGCATATCAGGAGTAAGATTTTTATCTCCTGTCAGGCTGTAAAGCACCATGGAAAGACAGGTGGGCCCGCATCCGGAAATCCCTACATTGGACTGTCCGTAAGGCACATAGCCCCAGCGTTTGTCCCACTGGATAAAAAGCGGAACCTTTTCCGGCAGCTCTGATTCCCGGATTCCTCCGAATGCTTTTTGCTCCGTGTCCGGATATGCAGCTACAAAATCTGCAATCTCAGGATTTCGCCTCAAAGCATCCAGAAAGCTTGCCGGATATTTTGACGGTTCTGCAAAAATCTTCTCTTCCACGCTCAGGGGAGAAGTATCTTCTTTGTCACTTTGAGCCTGATCCGTAGTTTTCCCTTCTACGATCACTGCTGTGGGAATGACTGTTGTCTCCCTCAGCTTCCATCTATCATTTTCCCTCATCAGAAAGTTTCCGGCCGCCAGAAATACAAACAGAGAAACTGTCATAAGGATTCTTCTGTTTTTCTCCTTTATTCTGGCCTCTGTAGCCGGACTTCTGGGACGGTCAGATGCTGGATGATCTGCTGTTTTCTTTTGTTCCACAGTATAGCCTCCCTTATCCGGTTCTTCTCTTATTTTTTCAGACCCGAAAACGGTATTTTTTTCAATTCTCTATGAGATTATATCATAAAAAAGCCTCTGTACTGTAACCAATTTTACATAAAATTACAATACAGAGACTTTTTTACTACTATTCGCATCCCACTATCCTGCGGAATATTTTAGCATATATATACCCGAACTCCGGGACATACAGGACAAAATGCCTTCCAGGTTACTGCTCACACGGTATCTCTTTTCAACATATTTTCTTCTCTTCTATGTTCCTCTTAAATCCAATATAAGTAGCTGCAAAATAAATCAAAAACAGAACTGCCACAGCCCCTGCTGCCCCTGCAAAATACAGAATACTGTTCTGGCGGATCCCTGTATAAAAAACAAAGGAATCGCTGATGTACTTCACTATGATCCAGCTGATCACTGCAGAAACCATAAACGGAGTCATATAGTAGATCAAAAGCTGTTTCCGTATTACACTGTGTATTTTTTCCGGACGAAGTCCCAGTTTCCTGAGCGTATCATACCGAAACCGGTATTTTCCGGAGTCTCCAAGCTGCTGGACAGAAAGAACGGTCAGAGCCACACAGAGAAATACCACCGCTGTATAAATACATGCATAGGCCACTACTGTAATAATGAAATTCATAGTATCAAGAATTTCCCCTTTGACAAAATTTTCTGCCATGTATACAAATATTTCATCCGTTCCGTCAGCCCAGTAAAAATCCTCATAAGTCATTCCCGAATTTCCAAGCGTCCTTTTACCATAACTTTCGTCTGCACTGTCCAGAGCATCCAGCGCTCCTGTTTTCATGACTCCGGAGGTCTGAGCCTCCAGAAGGGAATAGTACGGTGTCAGTGTTTCTGCCGCCTGATCGCTGACAATGATCAGATAATCTGATCCGTTTAACCCTGACTGGCAGAATCCTTCCGTGTAAAGCTCTGCTCCCTTCAGTCCTTCTCCGTTTGGAAGAACCAGCGTTTCTTTCAGCGCCTTTTGGGCAGTTTCCTTTACTCTTGTTTTTGCATGGATCAGATAAGTTCCCTCCTCTAAGGAAACCGTCCTGTATCCTGCCGCCTTTCTCAGGGAATTATAATCACTGAGCTTCATGTATGTGTCACAGGAAAAATACGATGGGTTCTCTCCCTCTGCTGTCAGATCCTCATATCCTTCTCTTTGAAAGAACGGAAGATTGTCATAAAAGAAATCATTCATATCTGTGTCTCCATCTGTATAAATGGAATAAACATAGACGTCCTCAATTTCTCCAAAATCCTCCAGAAGCTTCTGCTTTTCTTCCAGTAAAGGTCTGTCCTCTGTTTCCGGACTGAACAGCAGAATATCAAAAGGATTTTCCTGTTCCATCATATTGATCTGATAGTCCATAAACATAAGAGCAATGCTGCTTACAAGAAGAGCCACCGTAAAAAGGACAGTCAGGGTTCCCATAGTAAACTGCATGGTACGGATCTTGGAGGAAAACTGTCTGATCAGAAATACATTGGCGCCCTTGTAGATCTTTCGCCCGCCTTTGTCTGCATACCGGCACACGGCTGCTGCAATTCCTGTGTACAGAAGATATACGGAAACAAAAAGTCCCAGGCACAGAGGAATTCCATTTGCATTGTTGATTCTGTTGTTCCATAAAAGAAGCATAAAAATCAGGATATAGATCACAGCCAGAGGAAAAAGAAGCGTTTTTTCAGAAATATGTTTCTGACGGATTTCTTCATTTGCTCTTTCTGCGTTCATCAGTTCTCTGATATTCAGTTTTTTCAGTCTTCTTCCTGCCCGCAAAAGAGCGATCCAGAATATCACCAGATAGATTCCCAGTGTCAGAAGGATATTCCATATGGAAATCTCTGCTTTCAGGTGATATGCCTTATCCATGGTTCCCATAAACATGGACGTAAGCACCTGCTGAAAAAACATACCCGGAAGCAGCCCCAGAACAAA
>NZ_HF999084.1:2440-4554 GCF_000433815.1 Blautia sp. CAG:257 | reverse complement strand
TGCCAGACGTCTGCCTGATACACCCAGAAGCAGATAAGTGCCAAATTCCCTGCTGCGCCGGTTTGCCATAAACCGCACAATATATCCCACCAGCCATGCCATGATAAATACAATAAAAAATGCAGCGGCTCCGATCATACTTCCAATAAAAAGTCCGCCGTCCTCACAGAGCTTCAGAATATCCTCTGAAAACATCAGCGAATGAAAGGCAAACATCAAAGCAGATACGGCTGTCAGCGTGGCAATATAAATTCCGTAATCCCGGAAAGACCGGCTGGCATTTCTTCTGGTAAGTGTCCGGAAAATTTCTCCGTACTGTCTGGGAGATCCGTTTTTTTCCCGTCCCGCTTTTCCGGAACTCTTCCGCTGATTTTGCGGCTTTCTCTGTGTTCTTTTTCCTTCTGTCTTACTCACAGGCGCCTTCACCTCCTGTCAGCGACAGAACGTCCAGAATTTCATTGAGAAATTCTCTTCTGCTCTCCGCGCCTCTTACAAGCTCATGAAAAATCTCCCCGTCCTTTAAAAACAGAATGCGGCTGCAGTAGCTTGCAGAAAACGCATCATGGGTAACCATAAGGATAGTGGCTCCCATTTCATCATTCATGGCAGTAAAGGTTTCCAGAAGCATCTGTGCAGATCTGGAATCCAAAGCCCCTGTAGGCTCGTCTGCCAGTATCAGATCCGGACGATTGATCAGAGCTCTGGCGCAGGCGCATCTCTGCTTCTGTCCCCCGGAGACTTCATAGGGAAAACGATTCCGGAGTTCATAGATTCCCAGCCGTTTCATCACTGCCGATACCCGCTCCTCAATTTTTTTCCTGGAATTTGTGTGAAGAGCCATTGCAAGCACAATATTTTCTTTCAGAGTCAGCGTATCCAGAAGATTAAAATCCTGAAATACAAATCCAAGATGATCTTTTCTGAAATCTGCAAGCTTTTTGTCCGGAAGCTCCGTAATATCCATATCCCCATAATAAATATGGCCTGCCGTCACCTGGTCAATAGCTGCCAGAAGATTCAGAAGCGTAGTTTTTCCGGAGCCGGAGGCTCCCATGATCCCTACAAACTCTCCGTTCTGTACCTGAAAGCTGATACGGTTGACAGCCTTTGTAAGATTATTTTTATTCCCGTAATATTTTTCAATATCACATACCCGGATTTTTCCACTCATAAATCTTTTGTCCTTTCCTTTGATGCTGCCATTATATCAGAGCTGTCCGGCTGCTCCTATCGAAGTTACTTGCATAAATCTTACAGTTTTGTCAGATAAGTACTTTTTCCAAAGCAAAAGATCACTTTTGTATACTCTCCCTCTTCTGATTCTATTCTGATCCCAATATCCATTTTTTCACAAAGCTTTCTGCACAGATAAAGCCCCATTCCCGTGGATGCCATAAGACTGTTCTTATCCGCAGCCCGTCCGTTTGCTCCGGTAAATCCTTTCTCAAATACTCTTCCAATATCTCCGGGTGAAATTCCCACTCCATTATCCTCTACTACCAGCTCTTTTTTGTCTGCATCTTTCTTTATATAAATATGAATCCGGAAAATTTCCTTTTGAAAATCCATATATTTCACTGCGTTTGTAATAACCTGCTGCAGAATAAAGCTCATCCACTTTCCATCGCACAGAAGCAGGTTTCCTTCTGTTTCTACCTGCACTGCAGCCCGGTTTCCAATGAGAAGTCCTTTGTTTTTTGCCATAACCTCATAGATCACTTCTGTAATATCTGTTTCCGAAATCACAAAATCCTGATATACCTGCTCTGACCTGGCATAAAAAAGTACCTGCTCCACATAATTGTCAATCCGCTCCAGTTCTTCCATAAGACTGTTCTTTTTCTTTGGCTCTTCCTTCTGAACCATCAGCTCCAGAGCAGTGATGGGAAGCTTGATCTCATGGACCCAGCTTTCTATATACTCCCTGTAATCTTTCATTTCATCCTCTGTTTCATTGATTTTTTCAATCACTGATTTGTTGGATTTTCTTAAAATTTCCCAGTACTTTTTCCCTTCCAGATTATTCAGTGGGCTTTCCACTTCGCCGATCAGATAGGGCTTATCCAGCTCAGAAAGAGTCTGCAAAATACATTCAAAGGTCTTTTTTCTCTGAA
>NZ_HF999084.1:2020-2369 GCF_000433815.1 Blautia sp. CAG:257 | reverse complement strand
CCAGCCAGAAAATCAGAATCAATATCACATTATCCAACCGGTTCCCCACTGACAGAAGATAAAAGGAAAGCAGCAGCATGCACAAAATCCTGCCCAGATAAACAAGAGCTCTGTCTTTCAGATATTCCAGTAAATTCATAACAGATATCCCAGTCCTCTCTTTGTTTCAATGACAGGTCCTGCCCCCAGTTCTTTCAGTTTATTGCGGATCCTTGTAATATTCACGCTGAGCCCGTTATCATCCAGAAATACATGCTGATCCCACAGCGCATCAATGATCTCCTCGCGGCTGACGATCTCTCCCTGTCTGGAAAAAAGATAATGCAGAAGCTTCAGTTCTGTTTTTGTC
>NZ_HF999084.1:0-1963 GCF_000433815.1 Blautia sp. CAG:257 | reverse complement strand
TTACAGAGGCATCTTTCAGACTCAGCCTGACACCTCTGCACTCAAGCTCTGCCTCCTGCATAGTCCCGGATTTTCCTGTTCTTCTGAGAACTGCCCTGATATGAGCCAGAAGAACAGGCGCCTGGTATGGCTTTGTAATATAATCGTCTCCTCCTGTCATCAAAGCTTCCAGTTCATCCATTGCCCCGGTCCTTCCTGTTACAAAAATCACCGGAACCTGGGATATTTTTCTGATCTGGGCGCACAGACTTACTCCACTGCCGCCTGGAATATTGATATCCATAAGGATCAGATCCGGATGGTTTTCTTTCAGAAGCTTTATGGGTTCCTCTGTAAATTCTGTCACTGCCAGAGCTGTGTATCCGGCGCTTATAAGAAGCAGGGAAAGCTCTTCCCTTATTCGTCTGTCGTCTTCTATGATCATAATTGTTTCCATTTTTGTCCACCTTTTCTGCTTTTCCGGCTGTTGACTTTATGTTGTATAAAATGATGTTGCACTAAGTATCGATTAATTACTGTTCACACAATTCTGTCCCGCCAAGTGTTTTGGCCTGTTTTTCCCAAAACTACAAAACATACAGACTAAAATGCCATCACTGAAAATGATTTGCAGTGCATGTTAACCAGGTTACCGGGAGCAGAGTGAACCGTACTATCTATTATAGCTTTTTTCTTTCCGCACGCATATGAAAATTACAATATTTTTTCATTTTTCTGCTATACTAAATATGAAGTTTTGATTTTAGGGTTTATTTACTATTTTTTATTTGATATAATAGAACGGATTATAAAGGAGGAAAATCATGAATTACGGTAAAAAATCAGTCTCAAAAAAGCGAAATTCTCTGATTTCCCGTACAGCCATGATGGGAAAACGTGCACACGTTTCGTTTATCAGAGTCCTGTTCATATCTCTGATCGCACTCTGTGTGATTGTAGGCTGTTTGGGCATCGGGGCCTTTCGGGGAATTATAGACAATGCCCCTGATGTGGAAGACGTGGATATTTCGCCTCTGGGATATGCAACCTTTTTGTATGACGGAGACGGAAACCAGCTGCGTAAGCTGACTGCGCCAAGCTCCAACCGACTGCCTGTTTCCATCGAACAGATTCCGGTGGATCTGCAGCATGCGGTAGTTGCTATTGAGGATGAACGTTTTTACGAGCACAACGGAATCGACGTAAGAGGTATCCTCCGTGCTTTCGTAAAAAATATCACTTCCGGAGGTCTCTCCGAGGGTGCCAGTACCATTACCCAGCAGCTTCTGAAAAATAATGTATTTACCAACTGGACCAAGGAATCCACCTGGCTGGAACGGTTCACACGTAAATTCCAGGAGCAGTATCTGGCAATTCAGATTGAAAAGAAGATCAATGACAAAAACGTGATCCTTGAAAATTATCTGAATACCATCAACCTGGGAGCAGGCGCCTACGGCGTTCAGGCAGCGGCAAGGCAGTATTTTAATAAAGATGTGTGGGATCTGAACCTTTCTGAATGTGCCACACTTGCAGGCATCACTCAGAATCCGACTCAGTTCAACCCCATTGAGCATCCGGAGGCAAATGCCAAAAGACGTAAAGAAGTCCTGGATCATATGCTGGATCAGCAGTATATTACCCAGGAGCAGTATGACCAGGTGATCAATGATGATATCTATACACAGATCCAGGCTGCACAGGCTCAGAACTCTGAATCAGCCGACACGATCTACAGCTATTTTGAAGACGAGCTTATTGACCAGGTGATCAATGATCTTATGAACATCAAGGGTTATACACGAACTCAGGCCCAGAACCTTGTTTACAGCGGCGGTCTTAAGATTTATACCACTCAGGATCAGCATATCCAGTCAATTCTTGATGAGGAATATGCCAACCCGGAAAACTATCCGGAAAATGTTCAGTATGCTCTTGATTATGCTCTGACCGTAACCAATCCTCAGGGCGAGGAAGTCAATTA
>NZ_HF999083.1:0-1117 GCF_000433815.1 Blautia sp. CAG:257 | reverse complement strand
GATTAGATTTATTCTCACTAAGATTAGTATTGTTAATATTAGTATTATTAGAGTTTGAAATGTAAACTTCTTGAAGTTTATTTTCGGGACTTCTTGAAGTTTGTTTTTGGGACTTCTTGAAGTTTGAAATGTAAACTTCTTCTGGCTCTTCTTCCTCTACTGAAGTTTGATTTGTAAACTTCACCATCTTTGGTTTTTCTTTTTTCTGTTCCTCACATTCCTCCTGAATAAATGATTTTACATAGATGATCGTAACCTTTCCAAATCCCTGCCTACGTTTTTCAATCAAACCTATCCCTTTTTCATCATCCAGCTCCTGAAGAGATTTCACCGCTTTATTTCTGCCACAATTCAATAATTCCATGATATCTTCAATGGAAAAATAGATATATGCCCGATTTTCTTCATCAAACCACTGATTCTTAATAGATAAAGACATTCTGTCCAACATCAAACCGTATAAGATCTTCGCATCACTGGAAAGATCCTTGAAACAGTCATTGGTAAATAAAGCTTTGGGTATTCTGTAAAAACTAAACTGGTCTGCTTCTGTTCCATAAAAATATTTAAAATTCATTTTTTTATCCATGTATCTTCCTCCCTTCCTTTCTCTCATAGAAGTCCTTTTTTTAAACTTCTGTATCTCTTCTTTCTTCGGGTTGTCTTATTTTGACAACCCTTATTTCTGTTCTCTTTTCCATTGTTCCAGTAATGTCTCAATCACCTTTTCCATATCCGTTTCCGAATAGTCTTCCGGAAAATATTTTGTAAGCTTCTTTCCTGATAACACCACTTTTCGTTCCGGTGCTTTTACCACTATACAACTATTAAAAATTGAGATCATAAATCCCTGGTTCACTGGTCCTTCTTCCAACTGTTTTCTCAAAGCTGTAATCTGCTTTGGTTTAATAAATCCTGTATCCCGGATATACTCATAAATCCATTTCTGCATTTCCTTATCAATGTAGGAAATATCAACGGCAATGGTAAAATTCAATTTCTTTGCATCTACCATATCTAATAATTCCGGGATTAATTCTGTAAGTCGAATGTAACGCTGAACATTACGAGCACTCTCTCCTACTTGTTCCCCTAACTCTTCTCTTGATTTCTTACC
>NZ_HF999082.1:13671-13835 GCF_000433815.1 Blautia sp. CAG:257 | reverse complement strand
AAACAAATACTTAATAAAACTTAATATAATTTAGAGAGGAGGATATTATGAATCAGTTATCTGCAATGGCCTATGAGCTTAGAGAAGATGTTATTGATATGATAGTGGAGGGAAAAGCCGGGCATATTGGAGGAGACATGAGCGTTATGGAGATTCTCACAGAA
>NZ_HF999082.1:0-13574 GCF_000433815.1 Blautia sp. CAG:257 | reverse complement strand
AATTTGTCTTAAGTAAGGGACATTCTGTTGAAGCCTATTATGCAGTACTGGCAAGAAAAGGATTTTTTGATATTAAAGATGTAATAGCGCAGTTTAGTAAATTTGGGACAAAATTTATCGGACATCCCAATAATAAACTTCCCGGCATTGAAATGAACTCCGGCTCTCTGGGACATGGGCTTCCGGTAAGTGTAGGAATGGCACTTGCAGGGAAGATGGATAAATCAGGATATCGTGTTTATACGGTTATGGGAGACGGAGAACTGGCGGAAGGGTCTGTATGGGAGGGCGCAATGGCAGCTTCTCATTATAAACTTGATAATCTCTGTGCTGTAGTAGACAGAAACCGTTTACAGATTTCCGGCAATACAGAAGATGTAATGGCACATGATGATCTTCATGAAAGATTCCGGGCATTTGGCTGGAATGTCATTGATGTTAAAGATGGAAACAGTATACCTCAGCTGAAAGCGGCTTTTGATGAAGCTAAAACAGTGAAAAATAAGCCTACGGTAGTAATAGCAAATACTGTAAAAGGAAAAGGCTCCGAAACTATGGAAAATAAAGCCAACTGGCATCATAAGGTTCCGTCACCGGAAGAGGTAATACAGATTAAAACTGATTTGAGAAAAAGAAGGGAGGCGCTGATTCATGGCTAAAATTGCAAACAAACAGGTAATCTGTGATGTGTTAATGCGGGAAGCGGAAAAAGATAAAGATATTGTGGCATTGTGCAGTGATTCCCGGGGAAGTGCTTCTTTTTCAAAATTTGCAGATACTTATCCGGAACAGTTTATAGAAACAGGAATAGCAGAACAGAATCTGGTGAGTATTTCCGCAGGACTTGCAAAATGTGGAAAAAAACCATATGCTGCTTCGCCGGCCTGCTTTTTATCTACCAGAAGCTATGAACAGTGTAAAGTAGACGTGGCATACTCAAACACAAACGTAAAACTGATTGGGATCAGTGGAGGAGTAAGCTACGGGGCTTTGGGAATGAGCCATCATTCTGCGCAGGATATAGCAGCCATGTCAGCCATTCCCAATATGAGAGTCTATCTTCCAAGCGACAGATTTCAGACAGAAAAGCTGACAGAGGCGCTTCTTAAAGATGAAAAACCTGCTTATATTCGTGTAGGACGAAATGCTGTTGAGGATGTGTATGAAGAGGGCAAGATACCTTTTGAGATGGATAAGGCAACAGTAGTAAGAGAAGGAACAGACATTGCAATTATTGCCTGTGGTGAAATGGTGAAACCGGCCCTGGATGCAGCAGAGCTTCTTGATGGAAAAGGAGTCAGTGCATCAGTTATAGATATGTACTGCCTGAAACCGCTGGATAAAGAAACGATCATCCGTGTTTCTTCCAATGTAAAGGCTGTAGTTACCGTTGAGGAGCATGCGCCGTTTGGGGGACTGGGATCTATGGTAAGTCAGGTTACAGGCGAACATTGTCCTGTAAAGGTGATCAATCTTTCATTACCTGATGAGCCGGTTATTTCCGGAACATCAAAGGAAGTTTTTGATTATTACGGACTGAATGCACAGGGAATTGTAAAAAAGGTAATGGAGCTGATCTGATATGGGGAAATATTTAATAGGAATCGATCAGAGTACACAGGGAACAAAAGCACTGCTTTTTGATCAGGAAGGGAATCTGATCAAACGTACTGACAAAGCTCACAGGCAGATCATAAATGAAAAAGGCTGGGTTTCTCATGATCCGGAAGAGATTTACAGAAATACTCTGGAAGCTGTAAGGAATCTGGTTCAGGAATCCGGTATTCCGGCAGGTGATGTTGTGGGTGTGGGAATCAGTAATCAGAGAGAAACTTCCCTTGCCTGGGACAGATCAACAGGGGAACCGCTGGGACAGGCAATTGTCTGGCAGTGCGCGCGAGCTGTTGATATCTGTGAAAGAGTAGAACGGGCAGGACAGGCAGAAGCAGTCAGAAGCCGCACGGGTATTAATCTGTCTCCTTATTTTCCGGCATCCAAGATTGCCTGGATCCTTGAAAATGTGGAAGGAGCAAAGGAGAAAGCAGATTCAGGAAATATCTGTCATGGAACAATTGACACCTGGCTTATTTATAAACTGACCGGAGGAAAAGAATATAAAACAGACTATTCCAATGCGTCAAGGACACAGCTTTTTAATATTTTTGAGCTGAAATGGGATCAGGAGATCTGTGAGCTTTTTGGGATCAACCCGGATAATATGGCAGAGGTATGTGATTCAGATTCCTGCTTTGGCGAAACGGATTTTAACGGATTTCTGCCTCATCCGGTTCCGATACACGGAGTTCTGGGAGATTCACACGGAGCCTTATTTGGACAGGGATGTCTGAAACCGGGAATGACGAAATCCACTTATGGAACCGGCTCTTCTATTATGATGAATATTGGAGAAAAGCCTGTTTTGAGTACCCATGGAGTGGTGACCTCTCTTGCATGGAGTATGAACGGAAAAGTAAATTATGTACTGGAAGGCAATCTGAATTATACAGGGGCAGTGATCACATGGCTGAAAGATGATATGAAGCTGATCTCATCTCCCGGAGAGACCCAAAAACTTGCGGAAGAGGCGTCAAAAGATGATAAAACTTATCTGGTTCCTGCATTTTCAGGACTTGGAGCTCCTTACTGGGACAGTCGGGCAACAGCGGCAGTTGTAGGGATGACAAGAACTACAAAAAAGCCGGAGCTGGTAAAGGCCGCAGTAGAGTGTATTGCTTATCAGATCACAGATATTGTCAATGCCATGAGCGAAGATGCAGGAGTAAAGGTTGAGGAATTAAGAGTAGACGGAGGCCCAACCAGAAACAGTTATCTGATGCAGTTTCAAAGTGACATGACACGGGCAGCGGTTCAGGTGCCGGATGCGGAAGAACTCTCAGGAATGGGACCGGCTTTTGCAGCGGGAATTGCGTTAGGGCTGTGGGATGAAAATATTTTTAACAAGCTGAACAGCACAAAATATGAACCTGAAATGAATGAAAAAGAAGCTGAGCAAAAGTATCTCGGATGGAAAAAAGCAGTTGAACGGGTACTAATGTAAACGGAGAAGAACTTAAATAAATAATTATGACATAAAGGAGAAGAACATCATGGAAGGAAAAATGAAAGTATGTGTATTAACCGGTAAACAGAAACTGGAATGGGTAGAACGTGACATTCCTCAGCCGGGAAAAGGAGAGCTTCAGATCAAGCTGGAATATGTAGGAGTATGTGGTTCAGACCTTCATTTTTATCAGGAGGGACAGCTGGCTAACTGGACTCTGGATGGGCCTCTGGCTCTGGGACATGAGCCGGGCGGAGTAGTAAGCGCAGTTGGCGAAGGAGTAGAAGGATTTAAAGTAGGAGATAAAGTTTCTATTGAACCGGCAGTACCCTGCGGCGAATGTGAAGACTGCAGAAAAGGAAATTATAATCTCTGTAAGAATATCAGGATGCTTGCAATTCCGGGAGAAAGAGACGGAGTAAATGCAGAATATTGTGTGCATGATGCAAGCATGTGCTATAAGCTTCCGGATAATATGGATACGCTGGAAGGGGCATTGATCGAGCCTCTGGCAGTTGGAATGCATGCAACAGAATTGTCAAATGCAAAGGTGGGAGAGACTGCGATTGTTCTGGGAAGCGGATGTATTGGTCTTTGTACTATTATGAGCCTTAAGGCAAGAGGCGTCAGCGAGATTTATGTTGCAGACGTAATGGACAAACGTCTGGAAAAGGCTCTGGAAGTAGGTGCTACAAGAGTATTTAACAGTAAACGTGAGAGCATTGAAGAATTTGCCAAAACACTTCCGGGAGGCGGCGCAGATCAGGTTTACGAATGTGCGGGAAACAGAATTACAACACTTCAGACCTGCAGACTGATCAAACGTGCAGGAAAGGTCACACTGGTTGGTGTTTCTCCGGAACCGGTTCTGGAGCTGGATATTGCAACTTTGAATGCAATGGAAGGAACTATTTATTCTGTATACCGCTACAGAAATCTCTGGCCAAAGGCGATTGCAGCAGTTTCTTCCGGTCTGATCCCGGTCAGAAGCATTGTGTCTCATGAGTTTGATTTTAAGGACTGTATTGAAGCTATTGAATACAGCCTGAATCATAAGGATGAAGTCATCAAGGCAGCAGTTAAATTCCAGTAAAGAAAAACAGCATATAAAAATAAATGTACAGGGAGGATTTTAAGATGTTAAGAAGAAAAATGATGGTTATGGCAATGGCAGCAGCAATGATTGGAACAATGACAGGATCCGTAAGTGTATATGCGGCAAAGGCAGGAGACAGCGCAACCGGAAAAACAGAACTGGCAGATGCAGATTTTGACACAAGCTATCAGCCGAAAAAGGACAGTTATAAAATTTACTGTACATATAAAAATATCCACAGCTGGTATGACGCAATTAAATGCGGCGTTGATGCGGCAGTAGCAGATTTTGCAGAAAAAGGCGTGGAAATCGATTATGAATGGTATGGACCTGCAGAGCCGGACGCAGTGGATCAGGTAAATTCCATTGAAACAGCCATCGGACAGGGATATGATCTGATCGCTGTTGATGTAAATCAGCCGGAGACAACAGCAAAGGCTGTGGATGAAGCAGTGGCAGCAGGAATCCCGGTTGCAACCTTTGCCAGCAGTGATATTGAAGACTGCGACAGAAGCTTTTTTGTAGGAAATACAGATAATTACGGCGATGGCTGCGCTCTTGCAAAAGCAGTGTGCGAAGAGATGGGCGGTAAAGGACAGATTGCGATCCTTTCCGGAACAATGGGAGCCGCATCTCATGAAGAACGTCTCCAGGGATTTAAAGATACGATTGCAGAATATCCGGACATTGAGATTGTAGACGAGCAGAGAGATAACGATGCAGTAGAAAAAGCAATCAGCATTACAGAATCCTGGCTTCAGGCATATCCGGATCTTGGCGGAATCCTCTGCAATAACATGTCGAATCCGGTTGGCGCATGTCAGGCAGTGAAGGATGCCGGTAAATCAGGGGATATTGTAATCGGAGGTATGGATCATGATCTTCGTACTCTGGAATATCTGAAAGACGGTACACTGTTTGTGGCACAGGTTCAGAACTGCTACGACATGGGATATAAGCTGGTTTATAACGCAGTAAAGACAATTGACGGAGAAGCAGTAGAGGAAGAGGCTACAAATGTCGGATCCACTTCCGTTTATGCAGACAGCGCAGATAAATATATTGAAATGTTATATGGAGAAAGTGCAGATGCAGAATAATACAGAGAAGCTTCTGGTTGAAATGCGGGATATTGTAAAAACCTTCCCGGGAACAAAGGCTCTTGACGGTGTGACTTTAAAGCTCCGCAAAGGAGAAATCCATGCACTGGTAGGTGAAAACGGAGCGGGAAAAAGTACTTTAATGAACATTCTGACCGGGCAATTTGCAATGGACAGCGGAGAGGTGATCATGGAGGGAGAACCGGTCAGGTTCTCCTCCCCCAGAGAAGCAATGAGAAAAAATATTGTTCTGGTACCTCAGGAGTTGAATCTTGTACCAGAAGCCAGTATTGCGGAAAATATTTTTCTGGGAAATGAAGTGATGGAAAAAAAGCTGATCAACTGGACAAAGACCCGTCAGGAGGCAGAAAGGCTCCTTGCGCTTCTGGATGTTCAGACAGATGTCTCTCAGCCGGTAAAACTGCTTTCGGCAGCATATCAGCAGCTTGTTTCCATTGCCAGAGCCCTTGCTTATGATCCAAAAGTACTGATTCTTGATGAACCCACAGCAGTTTTGACTAATCGTGAGACAGAAAGCCTTTTTCAGTCCATGCAGAGATTGAAAAAGGGCGGAACAGCCATGGTATTTATTACTCATCATCTGGATGAAGTTATGGAGCAGGCGGACAGAATCACTATTATGAAAGACGGATGCCTTGTGAAAGAGGTTCCTGTTTCTGAAATTACAAAAGAAGAAATGATCAATCAGATGGCAGGGAAAAAGGTACAGATTACAGGCAGGGTTCAGAGAAAGGTTTCTGATGAGGTGTTCTTTGAGGCCAGAAATCTTTCCAGAAAAGGAGAGTTTCAGAATGTAAGCTTTGAAATCCATAAGGGAGAAATTCTGGGAGTTGCCGGTTTGGTAGGCGCTGGCCGTACAGAAATTTTCAAGAGTGTTTTTGGCATTACAGAAAAGGAACCCGGAGGTCAGACTTTTATTGAGGGAAAGGAAGTACATATTAAATCCCCTATAGACGCAATCAGATATGGAATGGGCTATGTTTCGGAAGAACGCCGACATGATGGTATTGCTCCGGATATGTCTGTTATGGAAAATATGATGCTTCCATCTTATGACAAAATAAAAAAACATGGTCTGATCGATTACAGACAGGCAATTGAGACAGCCGAAAAATATATTAGTTCCTTCAAAATTAAAACAGCATCCAGAGAAACCCTGATTAAGAATCTGTCAGGAGGTAATCAGCAGAAAGTTATTGTAGCGCGCTGGATGGCAAAGGGAATTAAAATGCTGATCCTTGATGAACCTACTCGTGGTATTGATGTAAATGCAAAAGGAGAAATACACCAGCTTATTCGTGATCTTGCAGACAGTGGAGTATCGGTTGTTGTAATTTCTTCCGAGATGGAGGAGGTTATGGCGTTATCTGACAGGATTATGGTTGTTCATCAGGGTAGAATCAGCGGATACATCACAGATGTGGATTTGATCACACAGGAGGATGTGCTGAAAGTAGCTTTTCAATAGGAGGTAAAACAGCAAAATGGACAGGATAAAGAAATTTTTTAAATCCACGGCTGGCATGGTTCTGATCGTAACGATTCTGGTTGGCATTATCGTACATGCCACCACAGGAAACTTTTTTACGGCGTATAATATCAGTACACTGACAAGAGCTGCATCCTTTGTAATTATTGTAGGATTTGGACAGACGATTGTTCTTCTGACTGGCGGAATCGACCTGTCAGTGGCAACTATCGGTTCTGTATGCGGTATGGCGGGGGCTATCTTTATGGTGAATTATGGAATCAATCCATATCTTGCCATTGTGATCGCCAGCCTTCTGGGAATTGTACTGGGAGCAGTAAATGGATTTTTTATTGCATATTTTAAAATGACACCATTTATTGTAACTCTGGCAACTATGCAGATTTATAAAGGTATTGTATACGTTATTACAAAAGGTATGCCGATCACGGGTATGCCGGAATCAGCAGAAAAACTTGCAAATGGAGTGATTGGCGGCGTTCTTCCAAACATTGTAATTATCATGGTTATTATCTGCGTGATTCTTACAGTCATATTAAAAAGAACAAAGTTCGGACGTTATGTATATGCTTTGGGCGGAAACAGAAGCTGTGCAAAAATTGTAGGTATTCCTACAGAACGTATTGAGATGATGGTATATTGTCTCAGCGGACTTCTCTCTGCCATTGCAGGTGTGCTGATGGCATGTAAACTGGCATCCTTCCAGGCAAGTATTGGTGAGAGCTGGCAGATGGATTCTATTACAGCTTCTGTTCTGGGCGGAACATCCATGGCAGGTGGAATTGGAAATGTGGTAGGAACTATCATTGGTGGTGTTTTAAGCAGTGTTATCAGTACCTGTATTACATTACTTCGTGTATCTTCTTACTGGGAGACGATCGTTACAGGCGCAGTAGTTCTGATTGCCGTACTGATTGATGCAGTAAAAGACAATCCGGTCATTAAAGCAAGGATAAAAAGAATCTTTACAAGGAAGGCATAAAATCAGTAAAAACATGCAGATAACTGACACAGGGGATATTTATTCGGAAGGATAGATATTCCCTGTATTTTTATTTAATGCCTGTTTTATGCTTTGTCCTGCAAAACCCTGTTGTGTGTTTGGGCAATATGAAGTAGAATAGAGGAAATGAGAAGGAGACATAAAGGGCAAAATGCCATCGCCAAAGGCGATATGGAATGCATTTTGCCCAAGTTGCTGTAAATAGAGTGAACAGTAACAAAAGATAACCAGAAAGACAGATACAGGAGAGAAAACATGGAATTTTATCAGCTTAAAATTATAAGAAAGGGAACAAAACCGCCGGTTTGGAGAAGATGTCTTGTTCCTTCTAATATTACCTTTGCTCAGATGGCAGCAGTCCTGGAAGAAATCCTTGAGTATTCATTTACTGACAGATATGAATTTGAATTTTATCAGGAAAAGGTTCATGTAAGAGAATACAGAGAAGATGAACCTCAGGTGACTTCTTATCAGTATGATTTTTCAAATGCTTCCGATACATTTGTAAATGACCTGCTGGATAAGATGACATGGTTTACCTTCCGGGTAAAGACGAATGAGCAGAAACTGCCGGAATACAGGGCAGAGGTGGAAAAAAAGCTTCCTGCAGTCAGTGAGGGTGGAGGGGCTCTTTGCCCTGTGATTATGAAAGAAAAAACAGGCGCAGAGGAAGAGTTCTGGTCGGATACAGAGCAGAAAAATAAACGTCTGGCGGAGCTGTTCACACTGGAGGCAGGAGAACCGGATTACAGAATCAGTAAAGAGATTCATGAGGACATCTGTCAGGGAAAAGCCTCTCTGATTTTCAGCGAAAATGCGGAAAGCAAAACAGAAAATAATAAAAAATGTACCGATTCTCTGTTAAAGGATATGGCAGAGACGGTAACAAAAGCGCTTTTTAAAGAAATGAAAAAAACAGCCGCAAGCAGAAATCCAAAGGTTGCAGAGTACCTGCAGGCATATGAAAATGAGGATCTGGTTTTTCTGGCCGGAGAACTGGGGATTTCCGGGGCTGAGAAACTTGATAAACCGGAACTGGCAGGACGGATCGCCGAAGAGATCCTGAAGCCTGAGGTTATGGAAAAGGAGCTTCTGAGGCTGAATGAATGGGAATTTCAGGCTTTTGAAAAAGCAATGAAAAAAGGTCTTTTCCATGTAGAGGAAAATGAATGGACAGATCTGGAATGGGCCAGCGATATCGGATATCTGGCAGTCTATGACGATGGATATGCAGAGGTTCCTTCAGAGGTTTCTGATGTTTTTGAAAAGATTTTTACACCGGAGTTTTGTGAACTTCAGAAAAAAAGAAGCTGGCTGAGCGCATGTCTGGTAATGGTTGAATATCTTTACGGCACAGCTCCTGCAAGAGTGGTATACAGAATGTACCGCAGAAGAAGAGAATGCAGAGTAAGCTTTGAGGAATTTACAGAATTATTCCGGTCTGTTCCGGAAGAGGAAAATATCTGTGTACTTGACGGTGACAGGATCAGCCTTCAGGGATTGCTGGAAGAAAAAGAGATCTATCGGATGCTGCTGAAATACCAGGGAGACAGAGAGTTTTATGTTCCTTCAGAGGAGGAGATTGTTGACTGTACATTTAATGGTTATCCTTCTAAGCAGCCGGTTTATAAAAAAATCAGACAGTTTCTTGAACAGGAACTGGGAATGCCAGAAGATCTGGCAGAAGCCTATCTCTGTGAAATTTACAGAGTATATTATACCGGCGGAGTTATGTCAGAGGCAATGGAACAGCTGAACAAAAACGGGGTTGTTTTTGAAACGAAAGATCAGGCAAGAGAAATGGCAGAGCTTCTGGTGGAAGCCTACAGTAAAACCAGAAAAGTACAGCTGTGCGGTCATATGCCTGAGGAGGAAGAAAGCAGACCGCAGTTTCCGGGCGTACTCCAGAGCAACATGTCAGGGAACGGGGAAAAGGATAAGAAGATTTATCCCAATGATCCGTGTCCCTGTGGAAGCGGAAAGAAGTACAAAAAGTGCTGTGGAAGAAACTGAGAGAGCGTTCATGGCGGGGCTTTCAGGAAATAAATGCTGACGGATATGGAGAAAACGATATGGGGACAAAAATACGCCGGGGGTTTTCGTTTTGGGGAAGGGTCCAGGGAGTAGGCTTTCGATACAAAATGTATTATCTGGCACAGAAATATAATGCAACAGGCTGGGTACAGAATGAATGTAACGGCTCTGTAACGGCGCAGGTTCAGGGAGAAGAGGTTTCAATTGATATGATCCTTCAGGCTCTGTTTCATGACCGCTACATCAGCATAGAACAAATGGATGTAAAAGAGCTTCCTCTGGTGGAGGATGAAAGAAAATTTTCCATGAGGAACTGAACGGACAGAAAGGAGCAGGTCCAGATGATTTTTTATTTTTCGGGAACAGGAAACAGCAGATTTATCGCAAAGAGGATCCAGGAGAAAACAGGGGATGAAATGTATTCTCTGAATGAAGCCATAAAACAGAAAAAATTTTTCTCCGGAAAAACGCCGGAAACAGCAGTTTTTGTAGTGCCTGCTTATGCATGGAGAATTCCGGAAATTGTGGAAACCTGGATTCGAAAGTCGAAATTTGACATAGGAATGAAAGCATATTTTGTTATGACCTGTGGAGACGGAATCGGAAATGCTGCAAAATATGCCAGAAAGCTTTGTGAGGATAAGGTTTTTATCTATATGGGCTGCGCGGGGATTCTGATGCCGGAAAATTATCTTGCCATGTTCCGGGTTCCTTCAGAGGAAGAGGCAAAAAATATCATTGCAGATGCGGAGCCGAAGATCCGGCAGGTTGAAGAGCAGATACTTGCAGGAGATCCTCTTACAGAAGAACCGGTCAGTATGCTTGGAGCTGTGTGCAGCGGCCCCGTAAATCTGCTGTTTTATCCACTGTTTGTGCATGCAAATAAATTTAATGTGGATAACTGCTGTATCGGCTGCGGGAAATGTGTAAAAGTCTGTCCGCTGAATAATATACAGCTTGTGAATGGACGACCTCAGTGGGGAAATAAATGTACTCACTGTATGGCCTGTATTACCCAGTGTCCGGCAAAATCCATTGAATATGGAAAAAAATCACTGGGAAAGCCACGGTACCGCTGTCCTTATGAAAACTGAAAAGCTCCTGATTTGAAAGGGAAAAGATTTGACCAGGGAGGAAAATTACATGGAAGAATTATATAAAGCAATAGAAGAAAAAATTAAAAGCTGCGGATATCCCAGAGCTATTTCCGGGGAAGCGGTTTATGAGGATATCTGCGATCAGATTGACGGTAAAGAAAATGGTTCCTATGTTCTATTGTCAAAATTTGAGGATGATGCGATTTTTGAGTATCACATCACTGTGATGGATCAGGACTTTAATCTTGGTGTTCTTACCATGCGTCTGCCGGAGGGCGTTTTTGAAGTAAACTTTGATGAATAGGGATATGCAGAAATAAAAATCCGGCAATTTTACAAAGATTTAACAACTCCGTGTGAGAGACCTTTATTATATGCCTGCTAAAATAGTGGGAAAGAAAATCCTGTGAAAAGAGCGATTTTCTGTAGAATTTCTACAAGGAGTTGTTGTTATGCGAAACAAGATTACTATTTTAATAGAAGGAAAATACGGGGATATGCGCGCGTCTGAAAAACAGGCGGCAGATTATGTTCTGACACATATGGAGGAAGTCCGCGAGCTTTCCCTGGAGAAGCTGGCCGTAAGGAGCGGGGTCAGCCAGCCTACAATTGTAAGGATGACCAAGGCTCTGGGATTTCAGGGTTATAAGGAATTTCGATATGCAGTCATAGAACAGCTTGCAGAAATCCGGAAAGAAAACAGCCGGGCAAATCCTATGTACGGGTATACTCTCAGCGGGCAGGACAGGCTGGAGGATATTCCGGGAAAGGTGGCAGTGACCTCTCAGATGATGATGGAGGAAACGCTTAAAAATCTGTCGGCAGACGTGTTTAAAAAGGTGATCTGCGCGTTGAAAAAGGCCAGGATCATAGATATTTACAGTGTGGAAAATTCAAATGCAGTGGCCTCTGACCTTTTGACAAAGCTTTTGTATCTTGGCCTTTCCTGCAGACATTTCGATGATTATTATCATCAGAAGATCAGCGCAGGAAACCTGACAGATCAGGATGTGGCAGTGGGAATTTCCTATTCAGGATATTCCAGGGACACGGTAGAGGTTATGAAAGAGGCGAAAAAAAGCGGAACAGTTACCATTGTAATCACAAATTTCAGGGATTCTCTGATTACGAAATACGCAGATCTGGTAATCTGTACCAGTCAGCAGCAGCTTTTTTACGGAGACGCTATTTTTTCCAGAACAGCACAGATGATGATCGTGGATATGATCTATATGGGCCTGATCGTTTCCGATTACGACCGTTTTTGTACTGTTCTTGATAAAAGCAGCAGGGCGGTCCGCGATAAGGCATATTCTTCTTTGTAAGTTTACTACATTTTGACAGTGTAAAGACTTTGTTAAGTTTACAAGCGCTTAACAAAGTCTTTATTTTTTCTTGATTGAGAGGGCTGTAATACTGTTGCTATAATGACGGTGTTTCAGGACAGACAGGTAAATGTTCGATAGCAGAACGGGTGAAAAACAGTCCCGAGAAGGAGAAGAATATGTTAAAACTTGAGAATCTGAAAAAGGTATATGACGGTGTTACAATCCTGGAAAATATCAATCTGAATATTGAAGACGGAGAAATTATTTCTATATTAGGACCTTCAGGATGTGGAAAGACAACTTTATTAAATCTTATTCTGGGAATTGCTGAAGCAGACGGAGGACATATTGTTTTTAACGGTCAGGATATTACAGACGTTCCAATGGAAAAGCGGGGATTTAATATTGTCTTTCAGGATTATGCCCTGTTCCCGAACCTTAATGTATATGAAAATATTACGTATGGATTAAGGAACAATCCGGGCATTTCTACAGAAGAGGAGGTTCAGGAGCTGATAGAACTTCTTGGACTGGAAGAGCATCTGAACAAAAGAATCGATCAGCTTTCCGGCGGTCAGAAACAGAGAACCGCACTTGCGAGAACAATGGTAATGAAGCCCAAAATCCTTCTTTTGGACGAGCCTTTAAGCGCTCTTGACGGTGTGATCAAAGAGTCGATTAAAGATAAAATCAGGGCAATCGCAAAGGATTATAATCTGACTACGATTATTGTTACCCATGATCCAGAGGAGGCTCTTACTATTTCCGATAAAGTTCTGATCCTTGAGAAAGGCGGAATCTCCCAATATGGAAAGCCGTCTGAAATCATTACTCATCCGGAAAATCCTTTTGTGAAAAAGTTTATCCTTAATCAGCTTGAGATTAAAAGAAATAATATTTATATGCTGTTTGCCAATACCATGCTGAGCCAGCAGGAGGTTTCGGCCTGATGGCAGGGGCAGGTAAAAAAATGAACGGAAAAAATAAAGAAACAAAGCTTATTTTTCTTGCAGTAGTTCTGCTGTTCGGAGCGTTCCTTGTGGTTCCGGTGGCAAGACTTCTGGCGAAATCTTTTCTTGGAGACAGTGGTATTACAACTGCTTTTTATAAAGAGGTTTTTGGCGCCAGAGGTTTTATAACAGCTATGGGAAACAGCTTTCTGATTGCAGGAACAAGCGCTCTGGTCACCACTTTTCTTGCATTTCTGATGGCTTATACCGTTCATTATACAAATGTAAATAAATGCTTTAAGAAGCTCATTGAAGCTGCCGCAGTGCTTCCCATGCTTCTGCCAACCATTACTTATGGATTTGCAATTATTTATTCCTTTGGAAGAGAAGGACTT
>NZ_HF999081.1:5292-6021 GCF_000433815.1 Blautia sp. CAG:257 | reverse complement strand
CCTTTCTTAGATAACACTATTTTACCATACATCATCTCAAAAATATATAGCAGAAATTTAATTTATTCTATACTACGATTCTGTTCAGGAAGCGCTTACTGATTATATGAAAGAAATCGTTGCAGACTATTTAAAGGCACGAAAAAATACTCCCGGGCTTGGAAATTACCAGGAGTATTCTCATGTTGTTTTTTCTCTTAAATTCTTTGATCAGTACAAAACCTTTTTTCTGACTATGACACAAAACGGGCTTCATTCTATTCTCATGGACGGAATCAATGAATTTATGCTTTCCTATCTGCCAAAAGAAACTGTTCAGTCTTTATATGATATCTATTACTATGCAGGCGGTCTGCTGAACACCTTCCTGAAGTGGGAAGAAAACGGCCAGAAGGAAAGCGCGGAAGAAGTTGCCAGAATCATCTGCCAGCATACCCGGGTCTAGGCTGAAATGTGCCCGGATTCTTTACTGTCAGAGCATGGAAAAGAAACTGCATTCTGTATTTACTGGATCAGGTATACATCCGTATAATAGACACCCTTTGACTCGCCTTCCTCATGGGTTGCCACATAAATATCAATACAGTTTGTCTTAATGGCGCCTCCACAGTCCTCTGCCACATATACCTGTCCGTTTATCACTACCTGACTGCCATAAGGGATCTGGGACGGGTCTACTGCTATTGTATGGTTGGTAGTTGCGGTTACACCTGTAGACGTGATTCCATT
>NZ_HF999081.1:0-5217 GCF_000433815.1 Blautia sp. CAG:257 | reverse complement strand
AATAATGAGTGATACGGAAGGTTCCCAGCGGCTTCAGATTGGCATCTGAAGATGCCGCAACAGGAGTTCCAACCTGTACTCCATTGACTTCACTTACGTTTCCTCCTGCCTCCACTGCCTCTGCAAAAACGCCCTCTCCACTGCTTTTTGAAAGGGTTCCCGCATCCAGAGTTTTATCAATTCCCGCATCTGCAGTCTGCACCGGTTCCGGCAGATCCAGAGCGCTGGTGGGGATATACCCGGTCTGCTCCGCTCCGTTTTCGTCCTCATAGGAAATTCTGCTCCACACTTCATTTACGGTTCCTGTGCGCTTTACCTGATCAAGCTCCAGCACTTCTCCCACTACTTCTCCGTCTTTTCTTCCCGGATAATCAAGAATACTGCTGTCTGCTTTTACCTCTACCTGATCGTTCTCCGGCTGAATCTGAATATCAGCACTGAGCATCTGATTCTGTATGTAACCGATCACCTTATTCCCGTTTTTTTCCACAGAAACTTTACTCCAGTTATTGTCGCACACAGCGCTTCTGGAAACTTCATCCCCAAGGCAGACCTCTGCAAGAGCCTCTCCTTCATCGCCGGGTACTGACCGGAGAGTTGCTGCCTTGGCTGTCACATAAAGTATGTCGCTGCACGCTGCGACCTTTACAGAATTGCCCTGTCCATCGTCTGTCTCAAAAGTCTGTGTGGTTTTATTTTCTTTCTGTTCTTCCTGCGTCACTGTCTGATAATCTGCCACATCCGCATAAACAGCAGTTCCCCTGAAAACCAAAATCGCTGATAACAGCAGAAGCCAGAATCTGTTTTTCATACTTTTCACCTTTTCTTTCCGGCTGCCCTGTTAAAAACTACATATTTTTACCGGCACAGCCTGTCTGTCACCTCTATGTTGTTTTATCATATCTCATTGTCTGTAAATGACCAAATATCAAGTTTCACACAGTGAAATCCGTAATATACGGACAAAAAAGAATTTTTTGCCTCTATATTTGCCTCTCAGAAAGACAAATCAGCGAGGATTTTGCTGCTTTTTAAATTTGCTCATTGATAGTTAAAAGGATAAGCCCGGTGTATGTTTTTATATGACCCACCAGCCTTTTCATTCTGCAATAGCTTACAAATCAGTATACATAAAAAATCTCTTAACTTTATATATTCATTGATGATTCAGATCTGAGTGCGATACTTCCTACAAATCATACCATAGACCTTTGTTATTTTCAATTTTCTATGTGGTGTTCACCAATTTTTAAGACTTTCATAATAATTCTTTTCTTTTCAAAACAGGGTTTTCCCGATACAATAATGCTATGAATACATCAGATAAAGAAACTTTAAAAATACAACAGAACAGATTGCCTGCAAGGCAGAAAGAAAGCAGTTCTGTCTCCTCAGACAACGTATCTTCTGCAAGATCCCAAAACAGAGTCTCCAATAACAAAGCCTCTGCTGCCAGTAAAAAAAGCGCTTCTGTTAAAAATCCCGGAGCTTCGCGCCGCCAGAAAACAGACTCCAGATCCCACCGGGAGCTTCGCGCACGCCGCAGAAAGCGCTTGAGACAAAAACAGGTACGAAAGCAGAAACTGTTTCTTGCCGCGGCATTGATCATTCTTCTGCTTGCTGTTACAGGCGGGATGATACGGTTCCGGCAGCAGCCGTCAGAGATACTTACTATTAACTCTGCCTGTGAAGCCTACCGTCAGGATGTGGAGACCATTGCCGCAGAATACGGAATGTCTGATTATACAGATCTGATCCTTGCTCTGATGATGCAGGAAAGCTCCGGCCGCGGTCCTGACGTTCTTCAGTCCTCTGAGGGCGCGTACAATAAAAAATACCCCCAGGTTCCAAATGGGATCACCGATACTTCCTACTCCATTGAATGTGGAATCCAGGAACTGAAATATGCAATGGAAAAAGCAGGCGTATCCAGCCCCACTGATATGGACAGAATCCGCCTTGCCCTTCAGGCTTATAATTTCGGCGCAGACGTTTACTTCTCCTACCTGGAAAAGAACGGTATCACCTCCTGGTCTGAAAAAACTTCAGAGGCTTTTGCCAAAATGGCCAGCGGCGAAACTGCGCGGTCTGAGGACGATCCTTTTTATGAGACTGCCGGCCCATGGGATTACGGCGATCAGAAATACCCGGAACACGTGCTGAGATATTATCATCCGTAAATCATTTTCTCCTGTCCTTCAAAATTGAGGGGGGAGGAAAAAATCACATCACTGCGGTCAATCCCTGGTAAATAAAAAAGCGGTTGGACATTCCGATTTAGTTCAGAGTATTCAACCTCTTTTCTTCATTTTTTGTTCATTTCATTTTTTCGGGTGGCAAATGGGTGGCAAACAGACTGCGCTTTATCCCTGAAATCCTGCAAAACCGCCTATTTTCGCACTGATTTGCAGTCAGGCTCCACATGGAACGACAGGCCCTGATTGATGCCGGCCGTCGGGAATTTTATCCAGACTAATATGATATATGCCAAAATATCTCCGTTTGTTTGCGGAAATATATCTGCAAATTCTGTAGTTAGACAACAATTATTGAGTTCTATAAAAATATCTGAATAGTCTACAAATCAAACTATTCAGACATTAAAAATTATAACGATATGAATATTTTATATTAATTAGTCGGCAATAAATTTCCCATACTCTTCAAACTGATGGCCAGAGTAGAAGTATTATGTAGCAATGCAGAAGTTGTCGGTCGGATTATGCCAGCCACTCCAAGTGCGATCAATGCTGCATTAATTCCAACGACTCCCCTATAATTCCCCTGGATACGATTAATCATGGCATTTGACAAGCGCTTTAGTATAACAATCTCCCTCAAATCTTCTGCTGCAATGGTTATATCTGCGATCTCTCGCGCAAGTTCTGCTCCATCGCTGATTGTAATTCCCGCATCTGAAGCTGAAAGAGCTGGCGAATCATTGATTCCGTCACCAATCATCACTACTTTTCTTCCTGCGGCTTTCTCTCTTTCAATGAAGTCTGCCTTGTCTTCCGGAAGCACTTCGGAATAATATTCATCCACTCCCACTCGTTTCGCAATGGATACTGCAGTACGTTCACTATCTCCTGTCATCATAACAATCTTGGAAATGCCTTCTTCTTTCAAAAGTCTTACCATCTCCCCGGCTTCTTCCCTGAGAGGATCTTCGATACAGATTACTGCAACCAGCTCTCCGTCAATGGCAAGAAACAGATGAGAATATTCTCCTGGAAGCGTATCGAACCGCTCCTGATATTCCGGACGAATCCGACACTTTTCATCCTCAAACACAAAATGGCTGCTGCCGATGACTGTTTTCTTCCCTTCTATATAGGAGGAAATACCGTGGGCAACAATATATTCTACTTTGGAATGCATCTCCTCATGATACAAACTTCTTCTTTTTGCAGCATCCACGACGGCTTTTGCCATGGAGTGTGGAAAATGTTCTTCCAGACAAGCAGCAATCCGCAGAGCTTCCGGTTCCGGATAATCGCCAAACACAATGACTTCTTTTACGATTGGTTTCGCCTTTGTCAGCGTACCGGTCTTATCAAATACGACGATATCTGCTTCTGCCACAGCCTCCAGATACTTCCCACCCTTTACGGTAATTCCATTCTGTCCTGCTTCCCGTATTGCAGAAAGGACTGCAATCGGCATAGCCAGCTTCAATGCACAGGAAAAATCCACCATAAGAACTGAGAGCGCTTTTGCAACATTTCGTGTCAGCAGACCAACGATAGCTGTTCCAGCCAGAGTATAAGGCACCAGACGGTCCGCCAGATGTTCCGCCTTGCTTTCCAGGTTTGATTTCAGTTTCTCTGAATCTTCGATCATTGTTACAATCTTCTCAAACCGGGTAGAGCCTGATACAGCTCTGACTACGATTTCCAATTCGCCTTCCTCCAAAACAGTTCCCGCATATACGGACTGTCCCTCGCATCTTCGTACCGGAAGAGATTCTCCGGTCAAAGATGCCTGGTTTACCATACCTTCTCCGCAAGACACTTCTCCATCAAACGGAATCACATTGCCCATATGTATGATCACCCTGTCACCCGGCAGGATATCCGAGACCGGAACTAAAATCTCCTGCTCGTCTCTTTTCAACCACACTTTTTTGATGTTTAGAGACATGCTACGTGCCAGATCCCCTACGGATTTCTTATGGGTCCATTCCTCCAGCAATTCTCCGATTCCCAGCAGAAACATGACAGAACCGGCCGTTTTAAAATCTCCCCTCAGTACGGACACACCAATTGCTGTTGCATCTAATACCGGAACTTCTATTTTCATTCTTGCAAGGCACCGGATCCCTTTTCCGATATATTGAAGTGCTTTCAAAGTCAGCCATGTTTTTCTCACCGGATTTGGTAAGAGCAATTTCCCTCCATAATGGAGTAATGTTTTTGTGATCAGTTTTTCCCTGTATGCAGAGTTTAAATCACGCCCGGAGCTTGAGATTACATTATCCGGAACATCTGCTTTCTCAAAATGAAACTGTTTTAATCCATGGATCAGTTCTTCCCTGTCCCCTGTATAATAGATCACAGCATCTGCGGTGCGCTCATATACTTTGACCTTTACAACATTTTTCTGTTTTTCAAGGGCCCAGCAAAGAACATCCGCCTCCGCACATGTCATCCGGTTGCGGATAACATGGATACGGAGACGGCCCTGTACTTCATGCTTGATAAGAAATTTCATCTTTTACCTATTCGTTTTCTTCCTGTTCAGACGCACCATCCTCCTGAACATCATCTTCCTGCACCTGCATTGCCTCTTCCTGCGCACGCTTTTCATTGATCTGTTGTGCTTCTGCAAGGATATCCTCTGCATTCTCCTGCACTGTTGTAACAGTCTTCATAACGCAGTCTTTTGCCCTCAGCACAGCCGCAGTACAGTTTGTATATACCTTTTTTGCGTCCTTACTGGAAAGAAGCTTTACACCCGCAGTCCCAAATACGACTCCTCCTGCAAAACATCCGATTTTTTTCAAAGTAGAATCACTAAACATCCTATGTACCTCCTGATCATTTGTGTTTATAGCCTGTATAGAATACCATCAAAAAGCAAAAGACAGACGCCCATGCCCAAAGCCTATGTTGTTTCACAACCGCATCACCTCCTTCTCTATAAGACTCTGTTTTTTATAATAATACTTTCTTTTTCACCGTTCATTCCCGCTTTCTCCCATATGAAATACCACGG